>CAYOBK010000242.1:0-5130 GCA_964402275.1 uncultured Bauldia sp. | reverse complement strand
GAGACCGTGGAACTTGCCGATGTCGAGATAGACCCAGCGGGTGTCGTCATCCGCCGACTTCCGCGAGATCAGCACGATCTCGGTCTTGATGATGCCAGCATTGCCGACCATGCCGCGGCCGGGCTCGATGATCGTCTCGGGGATGCGGTTGCCGAAATGCTGCCGGAGCGCGCCGCTGATCGCGATCGCGTAGTTCTTCACGGTCGGGATATCCTTGAGGTAGCGGGTCGGGAAGCCGCCGCCGAGATTGACCATCTTGAGCTGGATGCCGCGCTCGGCAAGCTCGCGGAACACCCAGGCCGAGGCGGCGAGGGCGCCGTTCCAGGACTCGGTGTCCGGCTGCTGTGAGCCGACATGGAAGGAGACACCGTGGGCGGCGAGGCCGCTCCGGTGCGCGTGCTCCAAGACGTCGATCGCCATCTCCGGGGCGCAGCCGAATTTCCGCGAGAGCGGCCATTCGGCGGTGCCGGAATCGTAGAGGATGCGGCAGAAGACCTTCGCCCCGGGCGCGGCGCGGACGATCTTGTCCACCTCCTCGACGGAATCGACGGCAAACAGGCGGACGCCGAGCGCGTGGGCGCGGGCGATGTCCCGCTCCTTCTTGATGGTGTTGCCGTAGGAGATGCGCTCCGGACCAGCGCCGGTCGCCAGAACCGCCTCAATCTCGGCCGGCGAGGCGCAGTCGAAAGACGAGCCGAGCTCGGCCAGGGCGTTCAGGATCTCCGGCGCCGGGTTAGCCTTGACGGCGTAATAGACGCGCGTGTCCGGCATCGCCTTGGCGAAGCGTCGGTAGTTGGCGCGGACGACGTCGAGATCGACGACAAGGCACGGCCCGTCCGGGCGGGCGGTGCGAAGGAATTCGTGAATTCGGTCCGACATTCTCGGGACCCTCCAAGCGACTGGTTCATATCCTCGGAGCGTTGCCTGGCCAGGCCGCTGTGGAGACGGCTTGTGGGCAGGTCGCGCACCGATTTGCCGGCTCAACACCGGCTGTTGGTGGTGGTTAGGCGAAACGAACAGGGCTGTTCGGTCCGTCTTCCACCGCCGTCGCTTGGATCGTGAGAAAGCTCGATCCGCACGCCCGGCAAGGATGTAGTGCCTCTTTAGTGACCCCGGCCTTTGGAGAGCCGGAAGAGACCAAAAAAGCCCGCTACGTCGTTGCTTTAAGCCGCATCCTTCGAAGCAAGCCGGGTGTACTCCCCGGTTGTTCGCCCTCGGATGTTTGCTCGGCCACAGGCACGTGCGAATCTGGGCAAGCCGCTATCTACGCTTCATCGTCCCTCATTTCAAGAGACGATGCGGACGAATCCCGCGGCGTGGAACCGCACCAGGCGCAAATGCGTTCGCTTGGTAAAAGGAGTCTTCCGATGCCGGCACGATCGAAGGCGCAGCAGATGGCCGCTGGCGCGGCGCTCGCCGCCAAGCGCGGCGACATCAAGGTCAGCGAACTCAAGGGCGCGTCGAAGAGCATGTTCGAGTCGATCAGCGAGGCACAGCTCGAAGAGCTGGCGGCCACCGACCGGAAGGATCTGCCGGAGACCGTCGCCGGCGACGACTGAGGCAGCGTCCTCGCTGCGGACCAGACATCCGCGCCAGGGGCCGCCGCCACCGAGCCCGCCGCTTGCCGAGGATGTCACCGCACCCCGGCGCGAGCCCGCCGACACTCGTGCCGCTCCGCTAGGCTAGTCCGATTTCCGTGGGCGGGGGATCAATCGATGCGCGCTCGGCAGGAGACTAGTGGCTAACCGGACAGCTCACATTCGTCGGTGTTCAAGCAGGTACACCTGCTCATGCCCACAATTCTTGGCCTCAACTTCGACCTTGGAACGTTTTTCGTCGCCTATGCGGGATCACGACCCAATTGTGGCGCCGATATCGAAGTGGAACTCTTGTTTCCTTCAACGGATTTTTATTTTCGCCTCGCCGCACAGCTCCTTCTGACAACGGATATCATACTGGTGATCTCCGAGGGGCAGGGGCATAACTCGAAGAGGATATCTGGATATGAGCCGGCCTGGCCATTTCCTATGGGCAGTCGGTACTGCCGCGGGCATCATGCTCACCACCTTCAACGCAGCGATGGCGCAAGACGCCGCAGCGAGCGCGTTCACAGTCGACACCGTAACGCACGCTCATCCGTTCGGAACATTGCCGATCGACATGAGCCGAATCCAAACGCACTTGGCCGACGTTGGAACCTTCCTGAGGCCTTTCAGCGACGATCAGATGATCGAGCTACGGCAGCGTTGCGCCGTTATCACCGCCAATACGGGCAACTACACCGCCAATACTGTCAGTTTCTGCAACGCGGTATTGGCCCTGCCGACCGCCTAGCAGGAAGGGGATCCGGCGTTAGGCGCGTCAGCGAAATTCGCGGACCAGCTCGCCTTCCCCTCCGTTGGGCTGAGCGCCGAAACTCGGGCTGCCTGGAGCCCTCCCAATTCTGGGGATGGGAACCGGGCAGCCCGCTTCATTCGACTTCCGTGCTCGCCACCGCCCGGCCGTCGGGGTGGGGCGACCGGGCGAACAACGATGCGCAACGCTCCTCGCGGCGCGAGACAGCGATCCCGCCATCGCAAAATCGCGAGGCGTGGCCCTTCGGGCTGGCAGCCAGTTTCGGATCGTTCTAATCTGGGTCGCGCATGACCCAGCAGAAACCCATCAAGGCCGCCGCCGGACCGGCGCCGCCGCCGGATCACCCCGACATCGCCTCCGGCCGGATCGGCGTCCTTCTCGTCAATCTCGGCACACCGGACGCCCCCGACTACCGGTCGATGCGGCGCTACCTCAAGGAGTTCCTGTCGGACCGGCGGGTGATCGAGGTGCCGCGCGCGATCTGGTGGCCGATCCTCAACGGCATCATCCTCTCGGTGCGGCCGGGACGGTCCGGCGCCGCCTACCGCTCGATCTGGAACAAGGAGCTCGACGAGTCGCCATTCCGGACGATCACGAGGGCGCAATCGGACAATCTTGCCTCGCGCTTCGCCGGGGAGCCGCAGCTGACCGTCGATTGGGCGATGCGCTACGGGCAGCCGGCGATCGGCGACCGGCTGGAGGCGCTGCTCAAGGCCGGCTGCGACCGCGTTCTCCTGGTGCCGCTCTATCCGCAATACAGCGCCGCCACGACCGCGACCGTCATCGACAAGGCGGCCGACCGGCTGGCGAAAATGCGCTGGCAGCCCGCGATGCGGACGCTGCCGCCCTATTACGACAACGCCGCCTATATCGATGCGCTGGCGAAATCGCTGGAGTCGGGGCTGGCCGCGCTCGACTTCGAGCCGGAACTGGTGCTCGCCTCCTATCACGGGACGCCGCGCGCCTATCTCGACAAGGGCGACCCCTATTATTGCCACGCGATGAAGACGAGCCGGCTCCTCCGCGAGAAACTCGGCTGGCCCGAGACGCGGCTCCGGACGACCTTCCAGTCGCGCTTCGGCAACGCCGAGTGGCTGAAGCCCTACACGATCGACACGGTGATCGAGCTCGCCAAATCGGGCGTCAGGCGCCTGGCGGTGATCACGCCGGGTTTCGCCGCCGACTGCCTCGAAACGCTGGAGGAGATCGCCGGCGAGAACGCCCGCGTCTTCAAGGAGCATGGCGGCGAGCGGTTGGCGCTGATCCCCTGCCTCAACGATTCCGAGGCCGGCATGGCGATGCTGGAAACGCTGGTCCGCAACGAGCTCAAGGGCTGGGTCTGACGGGGGTTCCCGCTATCGCTTTCCAGTTCACTCGCCCCGCCGGGGAGAGGGCAAGAGGGGGTATCAGCAGCCGGGCTACCTGCCTTGGCTCCGGTCCGCCTACCCAGCCGGTGCCGTGCGTCCGGGTCCCCGCCTTCGCGGGGACGAACGGCGCAAGGGCACTGCCCACTGCGACGCTGGGATCGCTAAATTGCCCTGACCGCGCGCCGGCCGAATCACCGCGGAAAACCGGGCGTCGCGGCGACTCATCTAATTGAAACCATTTGCTGCGACACCCATCTCCAAGGGTGAGTTTTTGGGAGGGGGAGTCCGCCGATGAGTGGGTTCACGATCTTCGTCCTGGTGCTGGTCGTGCTGATCATTTTGACGCTCTTTGCCGGCGTCAAGCAGGTGCGGCAGGGCTACAACTACACGGTCGAGCGCTTCGGCCGCTACACCGCCACGCTCCGGCCCGGCCTCAATCTCATCTTCCCGTTCATCGACCGTATCGGCGCGCGGATGAACATGATGGAGCAGGTGCTCGACGTTCCCACCCAGGAAGTCATCACCCGCGACAACGCCACGGTCGCCGTCGACGGCGTCGCCTTCTATCAGGTGCTCGACGCGGCGCGCGCGGCCTATGAGGTGAGCGGCCTTCAGAACGCCATCCTCAACCTCACCATGACCAATATCCGCACGGTTATGGGCTCGATGGACCTCGACATGCTCCTGTCGCAGCGTGACGAGATCAACGACCGGCTGCTCCACGTCGTCGACGCGGCCGCTTCGCCTTGGGGCCTCAAGATCACCCGCATCGAGATCAAGGACATCGTGCCCCCGCGCGACCTCGTCGACGCGATGGCGCGGCAGATGAAGGCCGAGCGCGAGAAGCGGGCCGTAATCCTCGAGGCCGAAGGCCAGCGGCAGTCGGAGATTCTGAAGGCCGAGGGCGAGAAGCAGTCACTGATTCTCCAGGCCGAGGGCCGGCGCGAGGCCGCGTTCCGCGACGCCGAAGCGCGCGAGCGCGAAGCCGAGGCCGAAGCCAAGGCGACCGATTCGGTGTCGCGCGCGATCGCCGCCGGCGACATCCAGGCGATCAATTATTTCGTTGCCCAGCGCTACACCGAGGCGCTGGAGAAGATCGCCAGCTCGCCGAACCAGAAGATCCTGATGCTGCCGGTCGAGGCATCCAGTGTGATCGGGGCGATCGGTGGTATCGCGGAGATCGCGAAAGAGGCTTTCGGCGGGACCGATGCGCCCCGCGTTCGCGGCGGCCGGCCGCCGGCCTCCGGCCAGCAGTAGGGGGCGGCGATGGATCTGCTGACAACTATCGGCGAATACGGCCCCTGGGTCTGGGTTGTCGTCGGGGTCATCCTGCTGGCGCTGGAACTGGCGATCCCCGGCGGTTTCCTGCTGTGGCTCGGGGTGGCCGGGATCATCACGGGCCTCGCTT
>CAYOBK010000241.1:0-6950 GCA_964402275.1 uncultured Bauldia sp. | reverse complement strand
CCGCTGGGTTGTCAAGGACCTCGACCTGAACGTCGAGCGCGGCGAACTCACTATCATCGTCGGCCCCAACGGCGCCGGCAAGACGACGCTGATCCGCGCTCTCGCCGGACTCGAAACGTCATGGGGCGAGGTGCAGGTGGGCGGCGTTCCGCTCGATCAGCTCGACCTCAGGACGCGCGCGCGCGCCATCTCGTACCTGCCGCAGGGGCACGTATTCTATTGGCCGATGACGGTGGCCGACGTGGTCGCGCTCGGGCGCGTCCCGCACGGCTCCGGCCTCGCCGGCCTGTCCGATGCCGACCGGATGGCGATCAGCGACGCAATGGCCGACACCGAGACCATCGAACTCGCCGACCGGCCGGTCACCAGCCTTTCGGGCGGCGAACGCGCGCGCGTCGCCCTTGCCCGTGCGCTCGCCGTTTCGGCGCCGGTGCTCCTTGCCGACGAGCCCGCGGCGCTCCTCGATCCGCGGTACCAGTTGCGTATCCTCGAAACGCTCACGCATCAGGCCGACGACGGCGTGGCAGTGATGGCGGTGCTGCAGGATCTGGCGCTCGCCGCCCGGTTCGGCGACCGCATCCTCGTGATGAACGAGGGCGAGATCGTCGCCGACGGCCCGCCCGACAAGGTGCTCAAGCCGGATTTGCTGCGCCGCGTATTCGGGGTGTCGAGCACCATGGTCGAGCGGAATGGCAGCCGCTTCGCGCTGCCCTGGTCGGTGCTGCCGAGAAAGCCGGAGGACGGAGGCGACGGCTAGTCCCGGCCGCCGCGCTAGTGCTCCACCAGCGCGATCAGAAAGGCCTCGATCGCCGCCGGATCGATATCGTTGATCAGGCGGCCGATCTCGACCGCGCCGTCGAACGCGATCATCTGGCTCCGCTCGGCCGCGCCGATTACACGCATGACGTTCTTCTGCATGTCGTAGTCGATGTGGAAGATCGTGACATTGGCGAAGCGGGGGTCGTCGGCCAGCTCCTCGAGGATTGCGATCTGCGTCTGGCACGTGCCGCACCATACGGCCCAGATGCCGAGAATGATCTTCTCGCCATTCTGCTGGGCCGCCGAGACGGCGGCCGCGTCATAAGGGACCCGGTCCATCGCCGCCGCGCCGCCCGGCGCCGACAGCGCCAGCGAGATCACGGCAAGGGCGGACAGCCATCGGCGCATCGCCATCACCTCCATCGGGCCGCCTCGCGACCCACCGGCGATTATACGCCGGCGGTGGGCAACAGGCGAGCTTCGACCTCCGGCAAGGGGAGGTCGGGCGCCGACAGTCAGAAATTGATGCCGTAGCCGACCATCGCGGCGACGCCCCTGGCGCCGTCGACATGGCCGGCATCGAGGCTGTATTGGATGCCGAAGCGCAGTTGCGAGTTCTCGCCGAGGCCCAGCGCGTAGGTGAGGCCGAGATCGAGCTGCCGTCCGGTCGGCGCGAACTCGGCGCGAACGCTCTCGCTCGTGATGGCCCCGTCGATCGTCCGCCCGGTCGGGATGTTGATCATCGCCGCGCCGCTGTTGATCCGCGTCGGCTGGGTCACGGAAAGGGTCAGGCTTCCGTTGCGTGCGATCACGCCGCCGACGGTCGCGCCGACGCTGAAGCCGTTGAAGCCGGCCGGCTCGATCGACGCCACGAGATCGCCGCCCGATGCGCCGATCGCCCGCGCGACGCCGATCTCGAGATTGCCGAAGACGGAGAGATGCGATCCGAATTCGTGCGACACGCCGAAATGCGCCGCGGTGATCGAGCTGCCCGCGCCGAAGTCGAACGCGTCGTTGCCGACGAGGCCAAGGAGGGCGCCCTGCTCGAGGCTCTGGCTGAGCCCGAACGAGAACGTTCCGAGCGCCGTCTCGAACGAGGCGTTGACGCCGGCGCCGGACATCAGCGCTTCGCCATACGCCTGATGATCGGCGGCGAAGCCGAAGGCGGAGAGGCCGAAACGTCCGTAGTCGGCGGTGCCGCGCACGACCGCGGCGTTGTCGGCGAGCGACAACACCGACGCCTGCGACGTCAGGCCTTGACCATTGAAGATCGTGCCCGAGAGATCGTTGGTGAGCGCGGTGCCGGTTGCCGGCGCCGGGGCAAAGTCGGCGGCGCGGACCTCACGCGTGAGGCCGGGAACACCCGAGAACGGCGCCGACTGCACAAGAGCGCCGGCATCGACGGTGAAGTTGCCGTTCATGACGTCGAACACGGCCATGTCGTGGCCGGCGAGGGCGCGCTGCAGCCCGTCGCCGAACCCGGCACCGGCAACGACGATGCCGTCATTGAGCGCGGTGCGGTTGGCGGTGGTGACCGTGTCGCCGGAGAGGATCGACACGGTGCTGATCGGACTGAGGGCGGCTTCGAGGTCGAGCACGCCGTGACCCCATTCGGTCGAGTAGGCATGCGTGATCCCGCCGCCATAGTCGATCGTCCCCGCGATCGGGACGCTTTGGGAGGCGAACCAGCTGTTGTCGGCGGTCACGAGCAGGCGGGCCGTCCACTCGTCCGGCGAAAGGGTCGGGAATGCCTCAGCCAGGAGCGCGACTGCGCCGGCGATCTGCGGCGCCACGAACGACGTGCCGGTGCCGAAATAATAGTCTGTGTTGGAGATCGAGCCGGCCACCTGCATCGTTCCGTCGCCGGCGATGCAGAAGCTGGCCGCATAGCCGCACGCCGCAGAGATCCGCACCGCGTCGACGATGTCGCCGTTACCGTCGACCTCGAAATAGCCGTTTATGGCGGCGATCCACGCTTCATCGAGCGACTCTTCAAAGGCCGGCAGCGCGCCGAGGATGTCGCCGTTAGTGAAGCCCTCCCTGTTCGACATCGCCCACACGATGACGCCGTTCGCCTGGAAGTCGTTGAGCGCGTCGATGTAGTTCTGCCAGTTAGCTGTACCGTAACCGAGAATCTGATTGAGCCCCTGCGCCACCGAGTTATTCGGATTGGCATTGAGATAGTTGGCGAGCTGCTGTGCAGAGACGTCGAAGCCCCACGAGTTGTTTTGGGCAACTGCAGCGAGACTCGCGGCGCTCGCCGTGCCCGCAATCGTGTTGACGATGTCGAAAGTACCGGGCGAGGCGGTCGGGTTCCACGACGTCAGATGCAGATCGACACCGGGAGCAACACCGAGCACGCCCACGCCGTCGCTCATCGCCCCGACGATGCCCGCGACCGACGTGCCATGATCCTGTACCGGCAGCGTACCGAATGTCGAAATGGTCTTCCCGGCCAGTTCCTGGTGCGTCAGCAGGAATCCGTCATCGACAATGGCGACCAGGAGGCCGGCTCCGGTGAGGCCGGCCGACTGCGCGATGTGCACATTGTGCAGCTCGAACGGGCTGGATTGGTTGAGACCACCCGGCGGGCCGCTATTCGCGCACCCATAAAAAGTGCAATCGACCTGATCGACGTTCTGGAACTCCGTCGAGGTTCGAATCTGCTCGGCCAGCGCCGGGTTGAATGTCACACCATCGTCGGCCCAATCGGGCGGGTCGCCGCCGCCTCCGCCTCCGCCGCCGCCACCGCCACCGCTCGGCGTGCACGCAGCAAGGGCCGCCGCGGTCAGGCAAGCGGCCAAAATGGCGAGCGGGCGGCGCCGATCGGAGGATGAAGTCGAGCCGTCTGTCGATGCGCCCATTGAGGGACTCCCGCGCCAAACGCCGCGCGGCCCGTCAATCCTACAGGCGCGCCAACGTACCCGCCATTGCGAAAGCGGGCGCTGGTGCAATAGACCAATCTTGTTGCAAAGCGATTGACGGATCAGAGCAGCAATCCAGGAACGTGTCCAATATCAACGGGATAGCTCTTTGCTGTCCGCGCGCCC
Source organism: uncultured Bauldia sp. (assembly GCA_964402275.1). Taxonomy (GTDB): domain Bacteria; phylum Pseudomonadota; class Alphaproteobacteria; order Rhizobiales; family Kaistiaceae; genus JADLGL01. Next base: position 3,141 of record CAYOBK010000241.1, on the reverse strand, counting down.
GCACGCGGGCTGCGCGCCGGCAACCCCCCGCGTTGCCTGAAATCCACCCTTGCAAGCCACGGTATTGGCCAGAAGGCACCGCAAAAACCCCACACTATCGCCAAGAAAAGATTCGAGAAACGGGTGCCGACGGTCGCGCCTTTTGGCACCCGGTCGCGCTTGGAGGTGCGGAACATGGCCAGCAAGCCGGTGCTGATTCAGATCACCTGTCCACACTGCGACGGGCGCGAAGAAATCGTCGCCAACCCCGTTCCGGATCGGCAGCTGGTGCGCTGCTCGCGCTGCCATCAGATGCTCGGCATCTGGCACGACCTTGTGGTCATCGGCGAACGGACGCTGCCTGAGCTCGACGCTCGGCCGCACCCGGTTGCATCGCGCCTGGAGCAACCACGACCCGGCGAGACCGGCCGCGCCTTTCCGTAATTGGATAGCGGCGACCGCCGCTCGCGTCGAACGTCCCGCCGGACCGGCTGCCACTCTCGATGTTCCTCTGATCAATTCAGGGCAGACCTAGACCACGCCCGCCACAGAAAATACAACGGGCGCGATGGACCAAACATCCGCCGGTACCACAAGTTCTCGCGCTCAAAGCCGGCTGCCTGATCCGTTTGCTGTAGGCGGACCGCGGCGCTGGCTGATCATGGCGTCCTTTGGGCTCGATCCGGTTGGCTGTCTCAACCGCCATTTCGACCCCCGTCTCGGGGCGGTCGAGATCAAGAGGTCCTCAAAGAATCCTCGCCGCATCCTGTTCATTCATGGTCCGGAGCACAATCGCGAATACCTGCTGCAGTCGAAGCGATTCAAGACGTCGGGCCTGTGGCCGGTGCGTGCAAGTTCCGGCAGCGCGCAGAGCAATCTTCGAAATCACCCATTGAAGACGCATGGCGACGAACATTCGGACTTCGATCGGCTGATCGATCCGTATTTCAACAGGCGGGCGATAGAACGCAACTTCGAGCTGATCGGGCGGCTGACGGTCGAAGAAGTCGAGAAATGGCGGCCGGGCGTTCATGATTTTTACGAGCTGGCGCGCCGATGCACCGGTCGTGTCGCTTTTTCGATTCTGTTCGGGGAGCAGCACGGACAAAGGTTCGAGGAATTCGGCGACCTTTTGCACCATTACCATCGGGCGAACTGGTCGTCGGCGCAAGTGGTGCGCATGGATCTTCCCGGAACGCGATACCGGCAGGTCCTTTCCCGGGCGCAAGCGGTCCAAGACTATCTGTTCTCATGGATGCGTTTAAGATCTGCGGGCGGCGAAGCGCAGTCCCTGTTCGAGCGGATGTTCGACACGCCGCGCGGTAACGGCTGCCCATACTCCGAGCACACGACCGCAAGCACCGTTGCGCTGGTGAGCTGGCTGGCCTTCGAAACGACGGCGACGGTGCTGAGTTGGACCGTGCTGCTGCTCGCTCAGCATCCGGCGATCCTGTCCGATCTCGTCGACGAACTCTCCGCACACGAAGCCGCGGTTGCCGGCGACTCGGCCGGAATATTATCGCTTCCGCTGCTCGACGCCGTCGTCAAGGAGGCCATGCGGCTCATTACTCCGGTGCCTGTCGTCAGTTTCCGAATGGGCACGGCCGGCGAAATCGCGGGACAGCACTTCGCGGAGAACTCGCGATTTTATGTGCTGCCCTTCCTGACCCACCGGAATCCGGATCTCTACGCGGAGCCGGATCGCTTCAGGCCGGAACGGTGGTTTTCCGTCAAGCCGTCGGCATACGAGTATCTGCCGTTCGGAGGAGGGCAGCGGCGATGTCCCGGATACTGGCTGGCGATGGTCAATTTGAAAGTGGTCCTGAACGAAATGCTGCGGCGGTTTCGCCCAAGTTCACCCGCCGGCGCCCGGGTCGACCGCAAATACGCGGTGGTCCTCATGCCGAAGGCCGGGGTGCCGATCGAACTCGTCCCGAAAGGCTTCTACGACCCGTCGAAGATCGTCCCGTCAGTATCCGGGTCGATTTTCGACCTGTTCGTGCCCGAAGCCGATCGGCCGGTCCGGCACTGAGCGTTTGAGATGCGGTCGAAAGACAGAGCATCGGCGCTGGATCGGGTGATCCGCGTTTACGACAACGCCCTGGTCAGCCACCGGTCCGCCTATTACGGCGACAGCGGGTTCTTCAATTTCGGCTTCTGGGACGGCGCCGCAACCCAGGCCGAAGCAAGCGAAGCTCTGGTCAAGAACCTGATCGACAGGCTTCCGGCGGCCGATGGCCGGGTGCTCGATGTCGCTTGCGGCATCGGCATCTCGACCCGGAGGGTGAAAGAGCGATTCCCGGCGGGTGACGTGTTTGCCATCAACATATCCGAGCTCCAGATACGCGAAGCGCGCAAACGGTTCGCCGACTGCACTTTTCTGCCGATGGACGCGGTGGATCTGGCGTTCCCCGACGGTTGCTTCGATGCCTTGATCTGCATCGAGGCCGCATTTCATTTCGACACCAGGGAAGCCTTCCTGCGGGAGGCGTACCGTGTCCTTCGCCCGGGCGGCACGCTTGCCGTGTCGGACATCCTCGTCCGACCCGTGACGGCGCCGTTGTCCGGCTTGTTCCATACCCCCCGCGCCAATCTTCTGGCGGACCCGGCGGCGTATGGCGGCCTGTTGACGAAGATCGGCTTCACGGCGGTCAACGTCGAGGATGCGACCGAAGCCTGCGCGCGCGGCTTCCGCCGCAACCTGTCGCGATGGCCGCTGGCGGAGTACCGCGCCGGCCGTATGAAGCTGGGAAAGGCTCTAAGGAGAGCGATCGCTCACAAGGCCCTCGCCGGTTACTTTTCCGTCCTCGGCAAATATTACGTGCTGGCCGACTGCCGAAAGCCGGAGCAAGCGCGAAATTCGCGACGCGCCCAGCCGGGCAGGCGGCGCGACAGGAACCGGGTAGCGGGTGCTCTGGGGCGGACCGCTTGAGTTATGCGCTCGCGGCCTCAGGGGCTGTCCTGCGAGCGGTGCCGGGAATGGCTCGGTGGTCTGGAGGCCTCGCCCGGAATCGAACCGGGGTGCGCGGATTTGCAGTCCGCTGCGTAACCACTCCGCCACGAGGCCGTACCGCGCGGGATGTACAGACCCCCGGGGGGCGCGACAAGTCCTCGCGTGCGGCGGGGGCGCCGGCCACGCGGCCGTTGCGGCCTGCCGCTTCC
>CAYOBK010000240.1:0-9277 GCA_964402275.1 uncultured Bauldia sp. | reverse complement strand
TCAGGATGTCGTCGCCGTCGACCGCGAACATCAGCTTGGCCGTGAGGCCAAGCTCGGGAATGTCGATGTCGGCTTCGCCGGCCGAGTCGGCGACGCTGTCCGGCAGGTACCAAACGGCCGTGCCCCAGTATTGCCCGGTCGGCGTTGCCGGCGTGACGATGTTGATCTGGCTCCATTCGGCGCCGGCCTCGGGCGCGGCGAGCGGAATGGGCGGCGCGAAGAGCGGCGTCCACAAGGCGATATAAAGGTTGGCGAAGAGCGGGCTGTCCGGAAAGGGATCGAGGACGGCCAGCGCCCGCTCGATCGAGGCAAGGTCGACGCGGGTGAGTGACACCGAGAAGCGGCGAAGGCCGTCGGCGGCGATAACGTCGCCGGCAGCCTCGGCCAGAGCGGCGCCGTCCTCCAGTGCCGACTGAACGCCGCGAACGCTGCCGGCAAGCACGGCATCGATCATGACATCCGTCGTCCGATCCCAGGCGGCGAGATCGAGATTGGCGATGATCTCGCCGGCGTCGGGCGGCGCGTTGCCGCGGGACAACGCCCACAAAACGCCGGTGACGATCAGGGCGGCGATCAGCCCGACATCGAAAAGCGTGAGGCGGCGGAGATATTGCACGGCCGGCGCGCCTAGCCGTAACGGGCGGCGGCAACTCCGCCCGCCGGCGCCGGACGCCCGCCGATGTTCCTTGCCCCGGCCATGACCGTTCTCCCAGCGCCTTCGGCATCGGAAAGCCGATCCGTCGCGGTTCGCGGCGGATTCGTCAAGAGCAGGCCAGACCCGTCCGATCGAACGCGGAGGTGCGTCATGATCCCCGTTCGGCTTCCGCGCGCGGCGCTCGGCCGGCTGTGGCCGGCGATCGCGCCCTTTGCCGAGAAGATGGCCGCGGAGATGCCGGACGACTGGCCCGCCGCCGAACTCTACCGGCGGGCAGCCGCCGGGATTCTGACGCTGTGGGCGGCATGGTCGCCGGCCGAGAATTCTGTCGTTGCCATCGCCGGCACCGAAATCCACCGCAAACCGAGCGGCCGCACCGGCCTCGTGATCGCGATGGCCGCCGGCCGCGACCACCGCCAATGGATCCACCTCGTCGCCGCACTCGAGCGCTTCGGCGCCGCCCAAGGCTGCGACTTCGTGGAGATCAGAGGCCGGCCCGGATGGGCCCGGCTGTTACCCCAATACCGCGCCAAGCCCGGCGTGGTGCCAACCAAGGAGCTACCCTGATGGGATCACCCAATCCAACCCCGCAACCGCTGCCCGGCGAGCCGGGTGCCCGGCCCGTATTCGACGCGCTCAATCAGCAGAACATCAACGAGCAGGCGCTGTGGCTCTACCAGCAAGGCTACGGCATGACGCCCTATCCCGACTCGACCTATGTGCCGATGTCGGAAGCGAGCAAGGCGGCGCTGGCGCAAATCGAAGCGCTTGCAGGCGCGCAAGCGCCGGCACTCGCCGGCGCGCTCAACGCGGCGCAGCACGCGGCGAGCTCGGGCGGCATCTCGCCGGAGATGCTGGCGGCGATGGCGCCGATGCGGGCGATCGCCGGCGGGCAATATTCGGTCGGCTCGCAAAGCCTCTACAATCAGATCTTCGGCCAGGCCGGGCAGCCCTCGGCAACGCAGAACTATCTCTCCGGCATCGCGTCAGGCGCGCAAGGCATCGGCACCGGCGGTCTCTTCGCCGATATCTTCGCCGAAGCGGGCATGCCGAGCGCGGCCGAGCAATATCTCGGCGCTACCGCGCGCGGCGATTATCTCGGGCAGCCGAACCCCTATCTGCAGACGATGATCGACGACCGGTCCCAAGCGATCGCCAATCAGGTGAAGGACCTCTATTCCGGCATGGGGCGATACGGTTCGGCGACGCTCAACCGCGATCACACCGACCGGCTGGCGCAGTTCCAGGCGGGCGTACTGTCGGAGAACTACGAAGCCGAGCGGGCGCGGCAGATGCAGACGGCGCAGCTGATCGACGCCGCCAACCGGCAACGTCTCGAGGCACGGTATCAGGCGGCGCTCGGCCAGACCAATATCGGCGCGGCAAACATCGAGAACCGGATCGGCGCGGCGCGATCGATCGACCAGTCGCTCGGCGATCTTCTCGGCGCGCAGCTTTCGGCCGCCGGCGGATACACCAACGCGCAGGCGACCGATGTCGGCAACATCTTCGGCGCGGCCGGCGCGCTGTCGGACCTCTACGCGGGCGGTCTCAACCGGGCGCTGTCGGCGGCTGGCGCCGTGCCGGGACTCGCGCAGGTGCAGTACGCGCCGGCGGCGTGGCTGGCGCAGGCCGGGGCGGCGCGGGAGTCCGACCAGGCGGCGCAGCACGCCGATTTGGTCGCGCGCTACTACTACCAGCAGCAGGCGCCGATGGAGATGCTCAACTGGCTGAAGGCGATCTCCGGCGAAGGCGGCTCGCCATACGGCCCGTCCTTCGCGAACGCGCCGGGGGTGACGCAGTCGCCGTGGTTCCAGGCGTTCGGCTAGGGACGGACGACGGCGCCGCGCCGGCGCGTCGCCGCAACACGCCGCCGTCTACTCGGCCAACGCGGACCGATCGACAATGCGTCCACCACCGAGCGGCGCGACGCTGTCGAACACCAGAGCGAGGTCGGTGCCGGAGATGCACTTCATGGCGTAAGCGGCATCTTGGTCGATGTCGCCTAGACCGAACTCACCGTAGGAAACGGTTTCGGCACTGGCCATGAAGAGTCCGAAACTGTTCTCCGTCACTTCGACAGCGGGAATGCCGCCGACGGGCAGGCCATAGCCTTCAGCCACTGGCAGCAGATCGACATACTCGCTGATCCAACAAGCAGTCGTCACAGGATGTCCGGCAAGATCGGCAAGGCCAACTTCTTTGTCCGGACTCTCGCCGGCAATGCGACCCGCCTCCGCGCGAATCCAGCCCGCGCCATCCCAATTGGGAAATGCTGCGTTCACCCCCATCATGGCAATTCCGAAAAACGCCACGGCGACGGCGAGGGATCCGAGTGCGATCCCAATTATCGACTTCGCAATGTCACTAGCACTGATCATCGCAGTACCGCCCGGTGAGTCGCCACGCCAAAGGCGCCATTGTTCTTATCTCACAATTGAGGCTGAAGCGCGCGCGCCGCGGCGTAGCCGCCTGCGCGCGCTTCCTCCCCAACCAGCAAGGACCATAGCCATGGACATACAGGACTGGTCGGTCACGGCCGGCAGCAACACCGACGTCGACGGCACCAATATCGACGAGGGCTGCGACCCGGCCAACGTCAACAACGCGATCCGCGCGGTGATGGCGAACATCGCGGCGCTGCGCGATCTCGTCGGCGGCGCGAGGGTGACGGGCGGCAGCGGCAATGCGCAGACGCTGACGACCGGCCTTTCGCTCGGTGCGTACCAACAGAGCGTGCCGCTCGCCTTCGAGGCGGGCGCGAACAACACCGGCGCGATGACGATCAATGTCGACGCGATCGGCGCGCAGAGCGTCAAGCAGGTCGACGGCTCCGATCCTCCGGCCGGCGCGGTCGCCGCCGGCGGCATCTATCTCCTCGCCTAGGAGGCGGATGCCGACGTGCTCCTCCTCCTCAACCCGACGCCGCTGTCGGCGGCGAACCTCCAGACGCAGGGCGACGTCCTCGACGATTTCAACGCGCTCGGCGCGGTCGGCGGTGACGGCGAGATGATCGTCGGCACCGGCGCCGGCGCGTTCGCCTATGAGAGCGGCGCGACATTGCGTGCTTCGATCGGCGTCGGCACCGGCGACAGCCCGCAGTTCACCGGGCTGACGCTGACCGGCGCCTTTACCTCGCGCGGCATCGACGACAATGCGACCGGCGAGCGCGTCGAGATCGGCGACGCGGCGGTGCTCCTCGGCGACGGCGCCACGGCCGGCGAAACCTATCATATCGGCCTCCGCGGGGTCGCGACCGGCGAGATGCATCTTTCCGGCGACACCGGCGCCGATCTCGGCGGCAACCTCAAGCTCTACGGCTCGTCGCATGCCTCGCAGGCCGGCGACGTCGAGCTGCGGAGCGGCGCGGATTTGCTGCTGCAGTGGGACGAGTCGGCGGATCTCTTCGCGTTCAAGAAGCCGGCGGAGATGGAGAGCCCGCTCTACATCGTGGAACGGCCGGCGGCGCTCGGCGACTTTGCCGGCCGCGGCCAGTTCTGGGTGCTCGACAATGCGCCGAACAATCCGATGTTCACCGACGACGCCGGCAACGACTTCCAGCCGGCGACGCTTGCCGGCGCCGAGACGCTGACCAACAAGACGCTGGGCGCGGCAACCCTGTCCGGCACGCTCGCGGCCGCCGACAATCTCGTCATGCGGCCGAAGCTCCAGGATTACGGCGAGGCGGTCAACGCGATCGGCTCGATCGGCGGCGGTTCGCAGGACATCGACCTCGAGCTCGGCAACGTCGTCACCGCGACGGTCGACACCTCGGAGACGACCTTCACCTTCTCCAATCCGCCTGCCGCCGGCGTCGCGGGGAGCTTCACGCTCATCCTCACCAACGGGGGATCGGAGACGGTGAACTGGCCGGCCTCGGCGCAATGGGCGGGCGGCGCCGCGCCGGCGCTGACGGCGTCCGGCGTCGACGTCCTCACCTTCGTGACAACCGATGGCGGAACCGTCTGGTACGGCTTCGCCGCAGGCCTGGACATGCAGTGATGCTGGCACATCGGATGAAGGCCGCTGCGGCGGGAGCGGGCGCCGGCCGCGACGTCGCGGTCGGGACGTTCATTGCGTCCGCCACCGGCGGGAACAGCATCACCGTGCCGACCGCCGGTGCGCTATATGACGTGCTGCCGGGTGATTGGGCGATCCTGGCCTATACCGCCTACGACAGCACCGGCACGGTCCCGACCGATATCGTGCCCGCCGGTTGGGAGAAGCGGACGACGCTGAGCAAGTCCGGCGCCTTCGACGATGGTGTCGGTGGCAACGACGGTACTCGTTGTAATGTCGTGCACAAGATCCTCGACGCTGACGACATCGGCGATACACTGACGCTGATGAGCGCGCTGCCCTGCGCGATCATGTTGATCTTCGCGGGGCCGATTGCGTCGGTTGCTTTCCAGGATGAAGACGGCGAGCTCACCGGCGGCAACCCGGCAAGCGATACGGTCACGTCGGGGTCGGGAACCGAGCCGCTGGTCGTGTTCGCTGCGGGGATGCGACCCGGCTCATTCACCACCTTTCCAACGCAGTCGCCGGCCTTCGACATCGAAATATCCGACACCAACTTTGGGCCCGATCTCGTCGTCGGCGCGACATTCTATGCTGCGAGCGCCGTCAACCAAACCGTTGACATCAGCGACGGCGGCGTCGCGAACTGGCTTGCCTCATGCTACGTGGAACTCATTGCGGCATAGAAAGGTGACGGACCGGGCCAAATGCAAGGCCAGTTCTGATGGCGGGGGCCCGTCCTTGTCGTCACTCCTCCTTGGGGACGAACGGATGACGGAACGTCTATCGCAGAAAAAAGGGGGCGGGCATTGCTGCCCGCCCATCGCACGAAGTTAAGTCCGCCTTGCGGCCGGATGCGATCGGCGCTCAGATCTCCGGGGTGTCTCGCCCGATCCGGATGTTGAAGCCGACCTTGATGATGTCGGTCGTGCTCGTCACGTCGATGCCGGTCGGCAAAGGAATCACGAACGGATCGATCGTCCCAAGGAAGCGATGCTCGGGGATGACGACCCGGTTCCACTCGACGAACAGCGAGACGTTGGTCGAGATCATCGCCTCGAGACCGGCGCCGAACACATAGCCATGGTCGGTCACGGTGTCGGAGAAGCCGAGGGTGTTGACCCAGGTGGCATTCGCCAGCGCAAGACCACCTTCGCCGTAGAGCAGCACCTTGCCGAAGGCGAGGCCCGCCCGGAGGGTCGCGGTGGCGAGATAGTTGATCCGGAACTCGCTGTTCCATGCGAAGCCGTGGCCGCCAATCGAATTAGTTGTGACTATTTCAACTAGGTTGTAGCAGCCGAGGCAGCCATTCAGTTGTGAGGCAAGCGACGTCATCGAGAAGGCAACCTCGCCGCCGATCACCAGGCCAACGCGGCCCTGGCCGAGCTGGCGGTTGAAGCCGATCTGCGTGCCGATCAGGTAGCCCTCGATCGGCGACGGCTCGCCGACGCCGAATGGATTCTCTCCGCCGGGCTCGCCAAGGCTTCCCCAGAACAAGTTCCACCAGCACGGCGGGGGGTCCCCCTCATAGTTCCAGTCAAGATCATCACCAAACGGCTCCTCGACGACGAAGTAGATCGGCCAATCCTGGCCGTGCTTGTAGCACTCCGTCCCGTTGTCGAGATTCCCCCGCCCGATGCCGGCGTGACCGCCGACATAGCCGCCGGTCCAGGTGAAGACAGGCTCCTGGTAAACGGCCGGCGCGACTTCCGGTGGAGGCGGGGCTGGCAGTACATCGGCCGCGAAGGCCGGAATCGAGATTACAGAGAGCGCCGCTGCGCCCGTAATCAAACTCATGAGCCGCATAAGGCTCTCCTGTTGTCTCAGAGAGCCGCATCTGGGAAAACCTTAACAAAGGGTAAGGATTTCCAACAGCTATTAACTGGGCATTAACCCCGATCGTTGCCGGATTGCCCTTGTGATGTTGCATTTCTGCCGCATTTGATTCGCCTGCTTGTTGCAGGTCCGAAGCCGGCTCAATCCAGGCAACCGCCTCCGGCGCCGGGTGCGGCCGCAGCGGGTGCGCCCGACTGGCCCCACGCTCCGTTGGATTCCCGCGAAAGCGGGAATCCAGGCGGGTCACGGCTGGCCTTGCCGCGCTGGGTCCTCCGCCCCCGGATCGCGGCCGGAGCCGGCTTCGCAGAACGAACGGATCGGTCGGACGCCCCTTCCGGAAAAGAGTGGGCGGGCATCGCTGCCCGCCCCTTTGTTACCCGCGTTACGAAACCAGCGATCAGATCTCCGGGGTATCGCGGCCGATCCGGATGTTGAAGCCGACCTTGAATATGTCGGTCCTGCTCGACACGTCGATGCCGGTCGGCAGCGGAATGACAAACGCGTCAATTGACCCGAGGAAGCGATGCTCTGGAATGACGACCCGGTTCCATTCGAAGAAAAGCGAAACGTTCCTGCTCACCATCGCCTCGAGGCCGGCGCCGAACACGTAGCCGTGGTCGGTCACGGTGTCGGAGAAGCCAAGCGTGTTGACCCAGGTGGCGTTCGCCAGCGCGAGGCCGCCTTCGCCGTAGAGCAGCACCTTGCCGAAGGCGAGGCCCGCCCGGAGCGTTGCCGTTGCGAGATAGTTGATCCGGAACTCGCTGTTCCACTGCGGCCATCCGACAAGCCAATGTTCAGCATTGAGCTGAGCCGCCAGCGAAGTCATCGAGAACGCTACTTCGGCGCCGATGACGAAGCCGACACGGCCTGATCCTAGCTGCAGATTGAATCCGATCTGCGCGCCTGCGAGATAGCCGGCGATGCCGGACGGGGTGCCGACGCCGGGATTGACGTCCGGAGGAGTCAAATCCGGTTCGCCGAACGAACCAAATCCAATTGGGATCGGGCCAATGCTCAGCGTCCAGAAGCAACTGCCATCCCAATCAATGTCGTCGCCAAACGGCTCTTCGACGATGAAGTAGATAGGTATCGGATCGGTGAGGCCACCCACCCCCTCGGGGTCGCACGTTGTGCCCTCGTTGAGCGCACCTCGTCCGAGACCGGCGTGACCGCCGACATAGCCGCCGGTCCAGGTGAAGACCGGGGGCGGGGCCGGCGCGACGATGGCCGGTGCAACTTCGGGTGGGGCTGGCAGTACATCGGCCGCGAAGGCCGGAACGGAAACAAGACCGAGCGCCGCCGCGCCGGTCAGAATCGTTGTGAGCCTCATGATGGCTCTCCACTATCGAGAGCCGCATCTGCCCAAATCTTACCAAAACCTTACCGGGCGTTCAGGCATTCTAAGGAAATTGGCCGCGAATCGACGGCATTGTGGCAGATTTGCCACTGTCATCCTCGCCCTTGGTTTTGCACATCTTTTCGGCCCGGCTGACGACGGCGGGGCGGGAAACGAGGCCGTAACCCGGCTCAGCACCACGCCGTCACGCGCCGATCCGGCTACCCGCGGACGTTGAGCCGGCAAAGTTGCCGACGGGCGATCCCGGCGCCCCCCGGGCGCACAGGCCTGCCACTTCAAGTCTCCGCGCCGCCGGGCGGGCCGATCCTCCCCGCGTGCGGCGACACGGCCGCCCATTCCCGGAAATGCGCCGGCGCAACGCCGGAGCACCAAAGGCGCCGCCGGCGACACCAGCCGGACGCCGCGCCGTTTCATCCCCCCAACACCAACGGAACCCACCATGAGAACCAGCCCTGAAGGCGTGGCCGAAATCGCCGGCCACGAAGGCATTGTCCTCTCTCCCTACCGCGACAGCACCGGCACGTGGACGTTCGGCATCGGCCACACGCGCGCGGCCGGTCCGCCGGACCCCGCGCTCCTCGAACGGGGCGTCAGGCGGCCGCTCGGCGTCGCGCTCGAAATCTTCCGCGAGGATCTCCGCCGCTTCGAGGAGCGCGTCGCCCGCGCCGTCGCGCCGACATCGGCTGTTGGGAGCGGAAGTCGGGAACACCCGACTTCCGTGCCGCTCACGCAGCACGAGTTCGACGCGCTGGTGTCGTTCGATTTCAACACCGGCGGCATCTTCCGCGCGAGGCTCGTCAAGCATCTCAACGAGGGCGACCGCGCCGCGGCCGCCGCCGGTTTCGACGGCTGGCACCGGCCGCCGGAGATCGTGCCGCGGCGGAACGCCGAGAAGCGGCTCTTCCAGGGCGGCGTCTATACGCATGGCGGCAAGGCGACGATCTACGCCGCCGATGCCGACGGCCGCGTCGATTGGGGGAGCGCCGAGCGCGTCGACGTGCTTGCGCTGCTGCGTTCGGCGGGCGCGGGTCCCGGCGCGAGGCCGCGGGCGAAGGCGGACAGGATCGGCATCGCGGGCGGCGCCGGCGCCGCCGGCGTCACGCTCATGGCGCTCCTCGGCGAGGTCGCGCTCTGGGTTGCGGCGGCGGCGATCGCGGCGGCGCTCGGCCTTCTCGCCTGGCGGAACCGCGCCGCGCTCGGCCGCGCCGTCCGCCGGATCGCGGGGAGGGCGGGCCGATGAGCAACTACCGCAAGCTCGTCGCCGGCATCGTCGGCGTCTCGATGATCCTCCTCAAGCACTTCACCGGCGTCGAACTCCCCGGCCTTGCCGATCATCTCGTCGAGGTCGCGATGGCGATCGGCACGTGGGTGTCGGTGTGGTGGTTCAGGAACGAGCCCCCGGATCAGGT
>CAYOBK010000239.1:0-1701 GCA_964402275.1 uncultured Bauldia sp. | reverse complement strand
CTGACGCCGAGGTGAGCATCGGACCAAAATAGTCGGCGTTGGCGCGGCCCTTCGCCTCCACGACGAGCAGCGGCAGCGCCGTCGGCTTGCCCTTCGGCACGATCAGGATGCGCGGCGTGGCGGCGTTGATCTCGGGCGAGTAGATGTAGTCGGCGAAGGCCGGGTCGCCGGAGAACCAGCACGACTTCATGGTCTCGGTCAGCGCCGTGTAGAGTTGGTGCGCCTCGTCGAATGTGTTCGTGGTGGGCGGGGTCGACTGGCATCCGGCGACAAGGGCCGCGGCGAGGGCGGCCGCCGCGCGCCTCACGCCGCCGTCTCCACCGCCCCGGCGATTGCGGCGAACAGCGCCCGCCCGTCCTCGCCGCCGTGCAGCGGCTCGATCAGATTCTCAGGATGCGGCATCATGCCGAGGATGTTGCGGCGCTCGTTCAAGATGCCGGCGATGTTGTCGACGGAGCCGTTGGGATTGGCGGCGTCGGTCGCGCGTCCATCCCCGTCGACGTAGCGGAAGGCGACGCGGTTCTCGTCCGTCAGCCGCTTGAGCGTGTCATCGTCGCAGCGGTAGTTGCCGTCGCCGTGGGCGACCGGCGTGCGGATCACCTGGCCCTCGTCGTAGCCGCGCGTGAACACAGTATCGGTCGCTTCGACCCGCAGATGCACTTCGCGGCAGACGAATCTCAGACTGGCGTTCCGCATCAGCACGCCGGGCAAGAGTCCCGCCTCGCAGAGAATCTGGAAGCCGTTGCAGACGCCGAGGATCGGCACCCCCGCGTCGGCACGTTCCGCCACCGCCCGCATCACCGGGGCGCGGGCGGCGATGGCGCCGGAGCGCAGGTCGTCGCCATAGGAGAAGCCGCCGGGCAACACGATCAGGTCGACCGGCGGGATGTCGGTTTCCGTGTACCAGACGACCTCAGGCGCCTCGCCGCCGATCTTGCGGAGCGCCACGATCATGTCGTGGTCGCGGTTGGAGCCGGGGAAGACGACAACGGCGGATTTCATGGGAAGAGGGAATAGACGATTCTGATGGCCGGGACACCGGCGAATCGTCTCAATCGGAGGCAATCAACCGACGATCTCGACCGTGTAGTTCTCGATCACCGTATTCGCCAGCAGCTTCTCGCACATCGCCTGTAGCGCGGCTTCCGCCTTCGCCCGGTCGGTCCCGGCGAGTTCCACGTCGAAGACCTTGCCCTGGCGGACGCCGGCGACGCCGGAAAACCCGAGTGAGGCGAGCGCCCCCTCGATCGCTTTCCCTTGCGGGTCAAGGACGCCGGGCTTCAGCGTGACGAAAATCCGCGCCTTCATGCGCCGGCCGCTACTGCACCAGCACCGGTCCGCCGCCCTTCGGCCGCTCCTGCTCGATCAGGATGCCGAGCCGGCGGGCGACTTCCTGATAGGCCTCGACCAGTCCGCCCATGTCGCGGCGGAAGCGGTCCTTGTCGAGCTTGTCCTTGGTCTGAGCGTCCCACAGCCGGCAGGAATCCGGCGAGATCTCGTCCGCGACGACGACGCGCATCATCTCGCCTTCCCACAGACGCCCGCATTCGATCTTGAAGTCGACGAGCTGGATGCCGACGCCGGCGAACAAACCGGAGAGGAAATCGTTCACGCGAATGGCAAGCGCCATCATGTCGTCGATCTCCGGCGGCGTTGCCCAGCCGAAAGCGGTGATGTGCTCTTCCGACACCATCGGATCGT
>CAYOBK010000238.1:0-2247 GCA_964402275.1 uncultured Bauldia sp. | reverse complement strand
AGCGACCTGGAGCAGACCGAAGTCTGATAAAAGCCGCTCTATCCCTAACAGCTCCGCGACGTGGTATCGCGCTTCACGCGGTAGCCCGTCGGCGCGGCGATTGCTCGCCGCGCGACGGGACGCTAGTTCCCGGCGGGCGCAAGGCCCGGATTCGGCGCGGCCGCAGGCGGCGGCACGGCTTCCGCGGGCGGGGGCGCGACATCGGCAGGCGGCGCGACATCGGCAGGCGGCGGCGCGACATCCGCTGGGGGCGGAGCAACCGGCGCCTCGCCGACCGGCGCCGCCGGCTCGACGGGAGTGGACACCGCCCCTTCCTCGGGAAGCGGCTCGGTAGTGCTCCAGATCTGCGTCCCCAACAGGAACAGGCCGGCAAGGATGAGACCGGCGACCAGGACGTAAAAGACGCGACGGCCCAGAGACCCCTGCCGCGCCTCGGTGGCGGTCTCGACATGCCTGGGCTCGGTGCGCGGGATGTTCTCTGGCCGGCGATATTGTTGCCCGGGATGATCCAGCATTTTGCCAAACTCCTCTGCTGTCCGGCGGGGCTCCTCGCGGACGCCCCACGAACTCGGTTGGCTTGTAAACGCGGCGGCGGCCGGAAGGTTCCGGCAGATCTCGCGCCTCAGCCGCGATCGCTCAATTCGGCGCGTGGCGGTCGACCCAGCGGTCGATCTGCCGCTCCGCCTCCTCCTTGGCGATGCCGTAGCGCTCCTGGACGCGGCCGATGAATTGATCCCGTTTCCCCGCAATCTTGTCGAGATCGTCGTCGGTCAGCTTTCCCCACTGCTCGCGCGCGGCCCCGCGCAGTTGCTTCCAGTTTCCTTCGATGCGGTCCCAGTTCATGTGGCTCTCCTTGTTGGCTCCGAGCAGCATCGCTGCTCACGTCACCAACGCGGAGGCGTCGCGAACGTTCCGCTGGCCGGCGGCTCCGACGTCGAGCCGAGATTCTGCGCCCGTTAGGCGACCTGCCTGTCCGGACCTCGCGACTGGAAGAACAGCACCTGGCTGACCATCGCCTTGACCGCCTCCGGATCGTACGGCTTCGAGATGAGGTAAGTCGGCTCCGGCCGCTCGCCGGTCAGCAGCAGGTCCGGGTGGCCGGTGATGAACACCACCGGGGGCGCGTACTGCTTCGAGATGTCGCTTATCGCATCGATTCCGGAGCTGCCGTCGCCAAGCTGAATGTCGGCCAGGATCAGCTCCGGCCGATCCCGGGCAACCGCTGCCAACGCCTCTTTGTGCGTCCGCGCCACCGCGCAGACCTCATGGCCGAGGCTGTTCACCAGCCGCGCGAGATCAAGCGACACGAGATGCTCGTCCTCAATGATGAGAATGCGGCTGACCAGCTGCGTCCCGATGTCGGCCTCGGCCCGGCGCATCAGCATATTCACCGCAGCGGCATCGATTCCGAGGATCGACGCCGTTTGCTCGACATCGAATCCCTCGAGCTGCCGAAGCAGGAAGACGAGCCGCTCCTCCGGCACCATCGCTGCAAGCCGGAAATCCGCGTTGCGCTCCCATGGCGAGCGCGCCGTTTCGCGGCTGCCGTTGATGTCGATCGATTGCCAGAGGCGACAGAACGTCCCGAAGACGACAATCGTGGGGTTGGGCTCGTCGGCCAGGATGCCGGAATCCTCGGCCAGGGCTTCCAGCGTGGCCCGAACATAGGCATCTCCGCTGCGTTGGCTGCCGGTCAACGCGCGTCCAAAGCGGCGCAGCTGCGGTAGTTGCCGTGCAACTTGCTCTGCAAAGTTCATGGCAATGTCCCTCAAGCGTTCGTGATTGTTCGCAAGCAAATCGTTTGAACGCGGCAAAAATGTGGTTCTGAAATCGGCGCCGTGCTTGGCGATCAGCCGGAGTCTGGCGGAATCCGCAGCAGAAACTTTGTTCCGGTGCCCAACCGTTCAAAGGAAAACTCGGCCCGCAGCTGGCGCGCAAGCGCATGCACGACTCGCAGGCCGAGCCCGGCGGCTTTCGCCGGATCGAAACCCTCCGACATTCCGGGGCCTTTGTCCGTGACGGCGAGCGTGATTCCCTCGCCCGTCTGCTCAAGGTCGATCTTGATCGCAGCGCCTCTCTGCCCCGCCGAATGTTTGATCGCATTCGTTACCAACTCCGTCGTGATCATTCCGAGCGGGATTGCCTGATCGGGTGGCAGATCACATTCTGCGACGTTGACCGACAATCGTTGATTGCCAAGCCCGCTGGTCCGCTCGAGGTCGCAGCACAGCTCCTCGAGGAAGGGCT
>CAYOBK010000237.1:0-4814 GCA_964402275.1 uncultured Bauldia sp. | reverse complement strand
CGAGGCGAGCGCACTGATCTATGACTACGACGCCGATGTCATCTCGGCTGTCGGAGCGGTCGTGATCGAGTACCGGTCCTATTCGCTCAGGGCCGATCGCGTCAGCTACTACCAATCCACGGCGAGGCTGGTGGCGGTCAGCAACGTCCGTTTCGTCGACGCCAACGGCACGGTCTACGAAGCAGCGCAGCTCGACATAACCGACGACTTCCGGGACGGCTTCATCGAGCAGCTCTACGTGACGACGGTCGATCGGACATTCATCACCGCCGACGCGGCGCGGCGCAGCGACGGCCTCATCACCGAGTTCTTCAATGCCACCTATACGGCCTGCGAAGTCCGGCTAAACCATGAGGATCGACCGCCGCTCTGGCAGATTCGCGCGGCAACGGTCGTCCACAACGAGGAAACGCGAACGATCCAATTCGAGGATGCGCGGTTCGAGGTCCTCGGCGTTCCGGTGGCCTACGTGCCGCGACTGCAGACACCGGATCCGTCGGTGACACGGGCCACCGGCTTCCTTGCGCCGGAGGTAAGCCTTTCAAGCGCGCTCGGCTTCGGCATCGGCATCCCCTTCTTCTGGGCCCCGGCGCCGAACTTCGACCTGACGCTGACGCCGACCTACTACACGGGCGCGGGCCTGATTACCGAAGCGGAATGGCGGCACCGTTTGCAGTCGGGTGTCTATACCGTCAGCGCCGCCGCGATCTATGAGAAGGCTCCGGTCCCCGCCGACCGGATGCTCCGCGGCGCCATCCGCACCACGGGCGTGTTCGACATCAACCGGTTCTGGCGCTTCGGCTGGGACGGCACGGTGCAAACCGACCGCAGCTTCACCATGGAGTATCAGGCGGTCAATCCGTCGACTCCCTTCGTCCGTTCCGAGGCGTTCCTTACCGGTGTGATCGGCCGTACCTATTTCGGAGCCGCCGCCTATTACTTCCAGGACACGCGGGACGCGACCGACCCGCGGCATGAACAGGCGCGCCAGGCGGCCGTACACCCGGTCGTTGATTTCGAGCATATCTTCAACCCGCCGCGGGTCGGCGGACAGGTCACTTACACAACAAACACAACCGTGATCTCGCGCGACGCGGACGATCCGTTCACCGTCGGCCCCGACACATTCTACTACGGGCTTGCCGGCTCCACCGCCCGGCTCACGCAGCAACTGCTGTGGCAACACCAAATGATCGGGACGCGGGGCCAGGTCTTCACGCCTTTCGCGTTTGCCCGCGCGGACCTTTTCGTCTTCGACCTCGACGCTCCGCCGCCCGGCGTGACAACGGATCCGTTCGCGGCGCGGGCGACTGCCGGCGTGGGGTTGGAATGGGCGTGGCCCCTCCTCGTTCAGACGCCAAACGGCAGGCACATCATCGAACCGGTGGTGCAGCTTGTGGCCCGGCCATCGGAAGCGATGGTGGGCGCCCTCCCCAATGACGACGCCCAAAGCGTGATCTTCGACACCACGAGCCTCTTGGCCCTCAACCGCTTCTCGGGATTCGACCGAGCCGAGGGCGGAACGCGGCTCGTCGTCATGCTCCGCTACAATGGGCGATTCGGCGAAACTGCCGTCGAAGCGATTGTCGGCCAGTCCTATCAGCTTGCCGGCGTCAATTCGTACGCAGTGCCCGGTTTGAACCAGCCCGCTGCCGGAACCGGTCTCGAGACGGCCCGATCGGACCTCGTGTCGGCGCTCCGCGTCAGCAGCGGAGCGTGGTCGCTGGACGCCGCCGGCCGGTTCGATTCAACATCCCTTGAGCTGCAGCACGGAACGTTAACGGCCAGCGCCGACATCGGTCCGTTCTCGGCATCCACCGGAATCGCCTTCGAACGCGCCATTCTCGACCTCGAGGGAATGCCTCAGCCGATGTTTCTCGTCACGGGCGCGGCCGCCCTTGAACTCGGCGGCTACTGGACTCTCTTGGCGAGCATCGATTATGACGCGCTTGGGGGAGAGGTCGTCGCCAACAGCATAGGCCTCAAATATGAATGCGACTGCGCGGCAATGACGATCACCTATTCCGAGGACCGCAACATGGGTGTCGTCACCGACAGAAGCATCATGTTCGGGCTGCAGCTGCGGACGCTGGGTGACTTCAATCTGGGGCGCTGATGCGCCCGTCGGCAGCTTCGTTGTGTTCGTTTCGCCGATCGGGCGTGTCTGCCGCCGCAGCCGCCGACCGGCCAACTGGTTCGGAGAGCAAGTCGTGACTATCCGCGTTTTCCGCCCCCTCGCCCTTTGCATCTTGCTGCTTGCCGCCATGTTACCGGTTCGTGGCGCGCACGCCGTGACGATCGAAGTGGTCGTTAACGGCGTTCAGATCACGAGCTACGACATCCAGCAGCGGGTGGCGCTGTTGCGCATCTCCGGCCAAACGCCGAGCACGTCGGTCGCGACCACCCAGTTGATCGATGAAATAATCCAAATCCAGGAAGCTCTGAGGCTGGGCATCACCGTACGCCAGTCGCAGGTCGATGCCGCGTTTGCCAGCATCGCCCAGCAAGTGGGCATGGGGGTCGGCCAGTTCGAGGGCGCGCTCCGCGAGGCGGGCGTTGATCCGAACACTCTGAAGCGGCAGATCCAGGCGCAAATCTATTGGTCGCTGCTCGTGCAGGCGCGATTGCAGACCGCCCCGGCGATCAACCAGCAAGCGGTCACCGAGGCGCTGCTGGCGCAGGGTGCCGCGAACCAGACCGTCCGCGAATACCAGATGCAGCAGATCATCTTCGTCGTGCCGTCGAACGCCACCAACGCCTACGTGAATCAAAGGCGAAGCGAGGCAAACGCTTTCCGTCAGCGCTTCACAGGCTGCGAGAACACGCTCGCCCAGGCGCTGAACCTCCGCGACGTCACCGTGCGCGAGATCGGCCGGGACGTGACGGCCCTCAACCAGGCCCAGTTGCAGGCCGTGCAGTCGACGCAGGCCGGCCGGACCACCGGGCCGGAGCGAACCACCCGGGGCATCGAACTGATTGCCGTTTGCGCGATCACAGAGGTGGCGGCGAACGAGCAGCTTCGCACCGACTTGCAGACCCAGCTGCTGATCGACCTCGGACCGCAAGTCGGCCAGGACTATCTTGCCGAACTGCGCGAAAGAGCTGTTATCATCTACTACTAGGCGATGATCAGAGCCGACCAAGAGCGGCCGATCGCGCTGACCATCGGCGAGCCGGCCGGCATCGGCCCGGACATCCTGATCGCTGCCTGGCGACAGCGCCACAGTGCATCCGTCCCGGCGTTCTACTGCCTCGGCGATGCCGATCTGCTCAGGAGCCGGTCGCAGCAGCTCGGCTGGCCTGTCCCGGTCGAGGCAGTCGGCGGCGGCGCCGACGCCGCAGAGATCTTCGCCGAAGCGCTGCCGGTCGTCCCACTTTCGGGATCGTTGACGGCGAAGCCCGCCGCGCCCGAGACGTCCGACGTTCCGCTGATCGTCGAGGCGATCGATCGCGCGGTGGACGACGTCCGCAGAGGCAGGGCAGCGGCCGTTGTGACCAACCCGATCAACAAGCTTGTGCTGCGACGAGGCGGTTTCACCTATCCCGGCCACACGGAATATCTCGGCCACCTCGCCGAGCAGTGGACGGGGGAGCCGGTCCGCCCGGTCATGATGATCGCCGCGCCCGGCCTCCGCACGGTTCCGGTGACGATCCACGTGCCGCTCGCCGACGTGGCGCGAATCCTGAACAAAGACATGATCGTCGAGACAGGCCGGATCGTTGCCGCCGATCTCGAAGGGCGATTCGGTCTGGCGCGGCCTCGGATCGCGGTCGCGGGTCTCAACCCGCATGCCGGCGAACACGGCACGATCGGCAATGAAGACGACGCAATCGTGCGGCCGGCGGTAGAAACGTTGCGGTCGCTCGGCATCGACGCCACCGGACCGCTGCCGGCCGACACGATGTTTCACGCTTCGGCCCGCGCATCCTATGACGCAGCGCTCTGCATGTACCACGATCAGGCGCTGATTCCGGCAAAGACACTGGCGTTCGAGGAGGCCGTGAACGTAACGCTCGGCCTCCCGTTCATCAGAACGTCGCCCGACCATGGGACCGCATTCGACATTGCCGGCAGCGGCCGGGCGAGCCCTTCGAGCCTGATCGCGGCGCTCCGCCTGGCAGCAGCGATGGCGCGCGCCGAGAAAGCGCCGTGACCGCGGCCGACGGCCTGCCACCGCTTCGCGAGGTCATCGCCCGTCACGGCATCGCGGCGCGGAAGTCGTTGGGGCAGAACTTCCTGCTCGATCTCAACCTCACCGGCAGGATTGCCCACGCGGCCGGCGATCTCTCCGGCGTGACGACCGTGGAGATCGGACCGGGACCCGGCGGCCTGACCCGGGCGCTCCTTGCCGCCGGCGCGGCCAAGGTGGTCGCCGTCGAACGCGACCGGCGCTGTATCGCGGCGCTCGAGGAGATCGCATCACACTGGCCGGGACGGCTCGAGATTCGCGAAGCCGATGCGCTGGCCACGGATCTCGGCGGGCTCGCGAACGGGCCGATCAAGGTGGTCGCGAATCTCCCCTACAACATCGCGACGCCGCTCCTGGTGCGCTGGCTTACCGCCGCCCGCTGGCCGCCGGTGTGGCAATCGCTGACGCTGATGTTCCAGCTCGAGGTCGCGGAGCGGATCGTGGCTTCTCCCGGGTCGAAGAGTTACGGCCGCCTCGGGGTCCTCGCCGGATGGCGATCCGAGGCGCGGATCCTGTTCGACGTCGATCCGCGGGCTTTCGTACCGCCACCGAAAGTCACGTCGTCCTTGGTGCAACTGATCCCGCGGACAACGCCGCCATTCTGTCCGACGGCCGCCCTGGAAC
>CAYOBK010000236.1:0-2714 GCA_964402275.1 uncultured Bauldia sp. | reverse complement strand
CCCGACGGGACCGGCGAGCTCTTCTGCCTGGAAATCAACACGCAGCCGGGCATGACCCCTACCTCGCTCGTGCCGGAAATGGCGGCGGCGGCCGGGATCGACTTCCGGTCGCTGGTCGTCTGGATGGTGGAGGATGCTTCGTGCGGTCGGTAGGGGCCACAATCTTACGCGGATACGAGGCCGATACACCGTCCAGAATCCGCTTCCCGCTACCCGAAGTGGTCCTGCCGCGGCTGCTTCGCCGGCCCGCGCGCCTGCTCTCGCGCGTCGATATCCAATTGCCGCGCCGCTTCGGGCTCATGGCAGCGGCCATCTTGTTCGTGCTGGTCGGTTCCTACGGCGTCCTTGCCGGAGGGCATCTGGATCATCTTCTCGGGACGGTGACGGCGGCCGTCGGACTCAAGATCGATGCGGTGCGGATCATGGGCCAGTCCGAGACCGCCGAGCTGGAAGTCCTCAATCAGCTCACGATCCCAAGTCACGAGTCGATCGTGATGTTTGACGCGCATGCGGCGCGCCTTCGGGTCGAGGAGATTCCGTGGGTCGCCGAGGCGACGATCCGCAAGGTCTATCCCGGGACGATCGAGGTCACGATCGTCGAGCGCCGGCCCTTCGCCATCTGGCAACGGGACGGCGCGGTGGCGCTGATCGACGCCGAGGGTCGGGTGCTCAGCGACTACGTGGCGCCGCGCTACCGCGATCTGCCGATGCTGGTGGGGGCGGGCGCGCAGTCCGAGGCCGTGCAGATCCTGGCGCTGATCGCCGAGTTCCCGACGCTGCATGAGCGGCTCAGGGCCGCCACCCTGGTATCGGGCAGGCGCTGGAACCTCACGCTCAGGAACGACATCGTCATCATGCTGCCCGAGGAGGATCCGGTACCGGCGCTGGTTCAGCTCGAAGCCCTCGACCAAAGCCAACAAATCCTCTCGCGCGATATCCGGACAATCGACCTCCGGCTCGCCGACCGCGTGGTCGTGGCGCTTCCCGAGGGCGTGGCCGAGGCGGTCGCCGAGACCGTCGCGGCTCAGCGCGGAGGCAACCGATGAAGTTCTTCCGCGTCTTCGAGGGGTCGCGCAACACCGCCCACGCCAGGCCGGGGCGGAACACCGTTGTCAGCGTTCTCGACGTCGGGTCGAGCAAGTTCTGCTGCGTGATCGCCAGGCTGACGCCGCGCGAGAACGGCGCCGCGATTCCCGGCAGGACGCACAACATCGAAGTCCTCGGCTTCGGCCATCAACGCGCCCGCGGCGTGAAATCCGGCGTCGTCATCGATCTGGACGCAGCGGAGCGCTCGATCCGCCTGGCGGTGGACGCGGCCGAGAAGATGGCCCGGATGACCGTCGACTCGCTGATCGTCAACGTCTCTTGCGGCCGTCCGGCGAGCGAGACGTTCTCCGCCAAGGTCAAGCTCGACGGGGCGGACGTGACCGTCGCCGATATCGCCCGCGTGCTCGCGGCGGGACGGGCGCATTCAATCCAGGACGGGCGCTCGACGGTGCATTCGCTGCCGATCGGCTACGCGCTCGACGGCCACCGCGGAATCAAGGATCCGCGCGGAATGATGGGCAGGCAGCTCGGCGTCGACATGCATGTCGTTACCGCCGACGACGCGCCGCTCGGGAATCTCGAACTGTGCATCAACCGCTGCCATCTTTCGATCGGAGCGATGGTGGCGAGCGCCTATTCGAGCGGCCTCGCCACGCTCGTTGACGACGAGTCGGACCTTGGATCCGTGGTCGTCGATCTCGGCGCCGCAACGACGACGATGGCCGTTTTCGTAGACGGTCAGTTCATCCACACCGACGCCATCGCCATCGGCGGACGCCACATCACGGTCGATGTTGCCCGCGGCCTGTCGACCAGCGTCGAGGCGGCGGAGCGGCTGAAGGTGCTGAACGGCAGCGCGCTGGCAAACGGTTCCGACGATTCGGAGCTGATCCTCGTTCCGCCGCTCGGCGACGAGGACCGCGATGCGCCCAATCGTGTGCCGCGCTCGTCGCTGAACCGGATCATCCGCGCGCGGGTCGAGGAAACGCTGGAACTGGTGCGCGACCGGCTCAACGACGCCGGGTTCTCCGCCCTTGTCGGCCGGCGGATCGTGCTGACGGGCGGCTCCAGCCAGCTGAACGGCATGGCGGAAGCGGCGCGGCGCATCCTTGCGCGGAATGTGCGTCTGGGTCGGCCGCTCGGCGTTTCCGGGCTGCCCGAGATTGCCCGCGGTCCGGCGTACGCCACCGCGGTCGGACTGCTCATCTATCCGCAAATCGGCGGCATCGAACGCGTCGGCCGCCGGTCCGACACGCAACGGGCCACAGGCACCGGCGGACGCTTTGGCCGCTTTGGCCGGTGGTTGCGGGAGAGCTTCTGATGCCGGCGAAGCAGCGCGCGACGCAAGCGGGTGAGGCAACATCGGATCGCTGTCGCGAGCGATCGGACAAAGGGTCGAGACGAGGATAATGATGTCTATCAATTTGAAAGCACCCGACATCAGGGAATTGAAGCCGAAGATCACCGTGTTCGGCGTCGGCGGAGCGGGCGGCAACGCCGTCAACAACATGATCCGGTCCGGCCTCGCGGGATGCGAGTTCGTAACCGCCAACACCGACTCGCAGGCGCTGATGTCCTCGCGAGCCGATCGCCGCATCCAGATGGGGGTTGCGGTCACCGAGGGGCTTGGCGCCGGCTCGCAGCCGGAGATCGGCCGGGCCGCGGCC
>CAYOBK010000235.1:0-2507 GCA_964402275.1 uncultured Bauldia sp. | reverse complement strand
CTGACGAATTGGAAGACGATCTCCAATTCGATCGCTCGTCTGCGCGAGCTCGACGAGCTCCTGGACGGCGAAGCGCAGGGCCTTACAAAAAAGGAACGGCTGTCGCTGACGAGGGAGCGCGACCGGCTCGAGAACGCGCTTGGCGGCATCAAGGAAATGGGCGGCGTGCCCAATCTGCTTTTCGTGATCGACACCAACAAGGAAGCAATCGCCGTAAAGGAGGCGCAGCGGCTCGGCATACCGGTTGCGGCGATCCTCGATTCCAACTCCGATCCGCGCGACATTGCATTCCCGATCCCAGGCAATGACGACGCCGGCCGGGCGATCAGCCTTTATTGCGATCTTGTGGCGAAGGCGGCGATCGAGGGCATCTCGCGCGGCCAGGGCCGGGCCGGCATCGACATCGGCGAGGCGGAGAGCCCCGTGGCCGAAAAGCTCGACGGCGGTCCAACCGTCCTCGAACCGATTGCGGACAGGGACGTTGCGTTGGCCGACGGGGCCGACGGTGCTTCACCTTTCTCGCGCCCCGACGGCGACCCGGACGACCTGAAAAAGATCACCGGCGTCGGGCCGGTTCTGGAACGCAAGCTCAACGCCCTTGGCATAACGCGCTTCGATCAGATCGCCGCCTTCACCGCCGAGGATCTCGCCAAGGTTGACGATCTGCTCAATTTCAGGGGGCGGGCCGAGCGCGACGATTGGGTCGGACAGGCCAGAGGGCTGGCGGGCGCCGGCTGACGGTGGCGTCTGCCGCGACCGCTAAACACGTAAGGACTGCGCGATGACCATTTCCGCTGCGACTGTCAAAGAGCTGCGCGAGAAGACGGGCGCCGGCATGATGGACTGCAAGACCGCGCTTGTGGCGACCGGCGGGGACATCGAGGCGGCGATCGACTGGCTTCGGACGAAGGGGCTGGCCAAGGCCGCGAAAAAGGCGGGCCGCGTCGCAGCCGAGGGCTTGATCGGCGTCGCATCGGCCGGCGCTGCCGCGGTCCTGGTCGAGGTGAACTCGGAAACCGACTTCGTCGCCAGGAACGATCAGTTCCAGGAACTCGTCCGCAAGGTTGCGGACGCCGCCCTGAAGACCGACGGCGACGTTGCCTCGGTCCGCGCCGCACCTTTCCCCGGCACCGGTCGGACCGTTGAGGCGGAGATCCGGGAGGCCGTTGCGACGATCGGCGAGAATCTGACGCTGCGGCGCGCCGCTCGGCTCGACGTGCCGGGGGGCGTGGTCGCAAGCTACGTTCACGGCCAGGTCGCGCCGGGCCTCGGCAAGATCGGCGTGCTGGTGGGCGTGAAATCGTCCGGCGATGCCGGCAAAGCCGGTCAGGTCGGCCGTCAGGTTGCGATGCATGTCGCGGCCGCGAGCCCGCTCGCCCTGAAGGTGGAGGACCTGAATCCGGACGTCGTCGCGCGGGAGAGGGCGATTTACGCGGAGGAGGCGCGCGAATCAGGAAAACCGGAGGCGATCATCGACAAGATGGTCGATGGCAAACTCCGCAAATTCTATCAAGAATCCGTGCTCTTGTCGCAAGCCTTCGTTGTCGATCCGGACCTAAGCGTCGAGAAGGCGTTGAAGAACGCCGAGGGAGATGTTGGCGGCCCGATCGAACTGGTCGGCTTTGTCGTGTTCCGTCTGGGCGAAGGAGTGGAACGCCAGGAGACTGACTTCGCGGCCGAGGTGGCGGCGGCTGCCGGGAGGTAACCGGCCACCTCTGCGGCGCGCATCCTGTGAGGCGCCCACAACGTCGCGGTGACAAGGCGCGACGCCTCGTGTAGGCACCGGCAAGTGCTGCGGCTCGGGTGGGGGACATGGCTGGGGAGCTCCGATTTCGAAGGGTGCTCCTGAAACTGTCCGGCGAGGCGCTGCTCGGCGGCCAATCCTACGGGATCGATGACGCCTTCGTCGCTCGGATCGCGGATGAGATCGGCGAGGCGGTGGCGCTCGGCGTCGAGGTCGGCATCGTCGTGGGCGGCGGCAATATCTTCCGCGGCATGAACATAGCGGCCGATGGCGGCAATCGCGTTGCCGGCGACCACATGGGCATGCTGGCGACGGTCATGAATTCGATCGCCCTGCATGAAGGCCTGGAGAGCGCCGGCGTTCCGGCCCGGATCTTCTCGGCGATCGCAGTGCCGGCGATATGCGAGACCTTCACGCAGCAAAGCGCCGAGGCCGCAATGGACAACGGGCGCGTGGCGGTCTTTGCCGGCGGCACCGGCAACCCGTTCTTCACGACCGATTCCGGCGCGGCGCTCAGGGCCGCCGAAATGGGCTGCGATGCGCTGTTCAAGGGCACCAATGTCGACGGCGTCTACTCGGCCGATCCGAAGACCGATCCCGGAGCCAAACGCTACGAGCGGCTGGCCTACAACGAAATGCTGGCGCGCGGCCTGAAGGTGATGGACGCCGCCGCGGTGGCGCTTGCCCGCGATAACCGGATTCCGTTAATCGTCTTTTCAATTCACGAGCCCGGGGCATTTGTTGATATCCTGAAGGGATCGGG
>CAYOBK010000234.1:0-3047 GCA_964402275.1 uncultured Bauldia sp. | reverse complement strand
GCCGGCGTCGCGGCGTCGGCCATAGGCCGATCAGTTCGTTCAGTCAAGCCTGAACGAACTGAATTTCACTCAGCAGCCTTGACCTCGATCTCCTCGGTCGCCGGCTCCGGAGCCCTTGCGAAGAAGCGCCGCGCCGGGCCGGCGATGAAGGCCGGCAGAAACACAAGGTCACCGACCAGGGCAACGATCAGGCTCCCCATGGCGAGGAGGCCGAACAGTTCGATGGTCGCCAGGCCACTGCTCTGGGTCATCAGCATGCCGCCCACGAGCACGAAGGTCGTCGCCAGCAGAACCGGTCCGACCTGCCGTGCGGCCGCGACCACCCGCGTCCGGACATCGGCGCCCCGCGTCTGAAAGAAGACGTTGAGATAGTGCACCGTATCGTCGATGGCGATGCCGAAGGCGATCGTGAGCGATACCACGCTTGTCAGCTGCATTCCCGCGCCGAGGATGAACAGCACCGTGCCTATAGCCACGATCGGCAGAAGGTTGGGTATCGCCGCCACCAGGCCTGCGCCGGCGCTCCTCAGCGCGAGGGCGACCAAGGTCAGCGCAGCGACAATGGCTATCGCCAGGCTGCCATTGAGCTCGCGGATCGTGCGCGTCGACTCGCGCGCTCCAACTACCGTTGCCCCGGTGACGACGACGTCGGGCACCACCGCCTTCGCCGCCTCCTCGATGTCGTCGATGACGGCGGCCATCTCGGCGGTGCGCAGCTCGGTAAGGTTGACCGTGACGAGGGCGCCGGACTCCCCGAGAAAGCTCTGGCGCGTCTCCGGCGGCAAGTCGGCGAGCAGCGCCAAAGCCTCGCCGGCGTCTCGGCCCAGCCATTCGGCAAGGCTCCACAGCGATGCGGGCCGGCGGGCGCCGAGACCGTCGACTGCCTCGTGGACCATGCGGATCCGCGCGAGGCCTTCCGGCGAATCGACGGCGACCCCGTGCATGGGCACGACGATCTGAACCGGAAAAGCGCCGCCAAGTTCGTTATCGATAACCTTGAGCGCCTGCACCATCGGACTGCTGCCCGGCAGCGTCTCGCTGAGCGAATGTTCCGGAGGGACGGCGAGGAAGACGGCGCCAAGCGCCAGCGTGACCGGCACGGCAGCCCCCGCAACGAGCCTGGCGTGCCCGGTCACCCAGTCCGTCAACGCCGCCATTGGTCCGGACAGCCGATTGATCGGGTCGTCGGTCCTTGCGTCCGCGACGTTCCAGAAGCGGCCCATGAGGCGCGCCGCCAGGCCATGCCCCACCAGCACCGCCACCGCCGCGAGCACCGTGCCGACGGCCCCGACCCGGCCGAAATCGCGGATGATCGCGACGTCGGACAGGATCATCGACAGGAACGCCACCGCCGTCGTCAAAGCCGTCAGCATGCAGGCCGGCCCGACTTCGATCAGCGCCAGCCTCTCCGCCTCCACCGGCGAGTGCCCGGCTCTTCTGTGCCGCCGCCACGCCGCCGTCAGATGCATCCCATCGGCAAAACCGAGCACCATCACCAGGGCGGGGACGACGCCCGACAGAATGGTGATCTTGATGCCGAGCGTGCCGGTCCAGCCGAGCAGCGACAGGCCGGCAAACGCCGCCGGCAGCGCCGTTATTGCCGCGCCGGATACCGACCGGAACAGGAACAGGCTGAGGAAGAAGCCGATCACGATGCCGGCGGCGTTGAGCACGATCTGATCCCGCTGCAGCATCCGCACGATCTCGGCCCGCATCGCGGCGAAACCGGCAATTGTCGCTTCTACCGGCGTGTCGCCGACGATGCTTTCGACCGTCCTGCCGACCTCTTCGATCAGGTCGTCGTGGCTCGGTAGCGACGCCTGCGCCACGGCGTGGGTGATCACGAAGACCAGGGCCGTGCCATCCGCCGCCAGGACGCTGGCGCCGAGGATCGGATGGGCCCGTATCGCGGCGATCAGACCTTCATCGAGGCCGGCGCCGGCGTCGGCGATCAGCGGCCGGACCGCACCCTCCTCGTCGGGCGGCAGCCGCAGGGAGAACGGCGAAAAAACGTTGCCGACGTCGGGGAGGAGCGACAATTCGAGGTGGAGATCGCGGAGCTTCTCGAAGACTTCGGGATTGCCCAGCGCCTCGCCCTGGACGAGGACGAGGAGCTGGTTCTCGGGATCGGCGAAGTTCTGCAGGGCCTCGGTGTAGGTCCGGTAGATTTCGGTCTCGCCGCGGAAGATGCTGCGCAGATCGCGATCGATCGTAAGGTTGAAGTAGCCGTAGAGGGCGACCGCCGCGACCGCGGCCACCGCCAGCCCGACGAGCCGCGGGTGGCGGAGCGCGACCAGCCCGATGCGATCGAGGCCGAAGGCAATGGACCGAGTGTGCTTGGCGGGCGCCGTTTCCACCGGGAGGGGCCTATCTTTCGCATCGCCCGGTGACAAGCGCCGCTCGATCGGCGGCTGGAACGCACGGAGTGGTCGGGGCACGCCTCGGCGCCATTCAACCAGATTTGGCAGCGGCCTGCCAGCCGCCCGGCCCTGGATCGGCCCCACTGCGCGATGTAGTCCCGATTGCGGCCCGGCCTCCGCCTTATTCAACTGGCATTCATCTCCGCGTTGATAGCCCTGAAGCAAACGCCGTCCGCTCTTGCCGCCGCTCCAGCCTGCGGCAACGATTATCCTGCGGGCCGGCGAGAGCGCCGCCAACAGAGTCCCGGAGTCCAAAAGATGCGAGTTGCCACCGCCCTCCTCATCGCCCTTGCTATCCTTGCGCCGATCTCGACCCCGGCGCAGGAGCCCGTCCTCGTTCCCCTCGGCGACCGCGACCAGGTTGTCGCGCTCATGGCCGAATATGCAGGCCGGAACTGGATCGGCCGCGGCGAATCGCGCGGCAATTTCGACGATCCGCTCGAGGAGGCGAGCTGCCGTGTCGACGCGACCTTCGATGCCGCCACCGCGACGCTCGCCAACACCGGCCGCTGCGCCACCACCGCCCGCGCCGTCAATGTCGACGGCACGGTTGCGGTGACGCCCGAAGGTGGTCTCACCGGCGGCTATTTCAGCCGGTTCGACCGGGCGGAACTCTTGAGTTCGGCC
>CAYOBK010000233.1:0-6214 GCA_964402275.1 uncultured Bauldia sp. | reverse complement strand
CCATCTCGGGGTGCCGGTCGTTCCCACCGCGCTCAACACCGGGATCTACTGGCCGTGGTGGCGGTTCATGCGCTATCCGGGAACGGTGATCGTGTCCTTCCTCGAGCCGATCCAACCCGGCCTCGGCGAGGACGAATTTCGTTCTCTGCTCATGAGCAGGATCGAGGGGGAGTGCGACAGGCTGCTGCTGGCAGCCGACGGCGCGCGGCCGAAGCCGGACCTCGGGCCCGCGGCCAGAGCGCGGCTTGCCGCGATCCGCGAAGCGTCAGCTGCCGAATGACCGGTTAGCGCGAGGTGGCAAGGACCAGCGCGAAATAATACCGCTGGCTTCTCGGGCTGTAGGCGTAGCCGATGCCGATATCCGTGACCTGGCTTAGCAGCATGTTCTGGAGATGGCCCGGCGACTCCTGCCAAAGGCGCATGGTCTCCTCCAACGACCATGAGCCGGCGGCGATGTTCTCGGCCGCCACGGAGTAACCGCGTGGAACGCGCGACGAAAAACTGCCCGCAACGTTGTGGCTCATGCGGTCGGCGAGAGCCATCGCGTCGGCCTGCTGCTGGGCAACAGCCATGAGACGCTGGTCGATGCCGACGGGGCCAAGCCCGTAGGCTCGCCGAATGTCGGACACGAGATCAGCAGCGGTGCTTGCCCGAACAACAATTGGGGCCGCCGGCCCGATCGCGGCTACCTGTGCCAGTCCCGGAACGGCAAACACCAACGCAATGAAAAAAGCTGTCAGTCGCAGGGGAGTTCCCATCGTCTTCGGCCATCACGCGCAACGGGCCCGTCCCGCGGCTTGCAGCCGCGCGCCGGACTGCCGAAATCTGGCTCACATGCCGTGAAGGGCGGCTTTAGCCGATCGCTACAATTGGAGGTTTTTGCGGCAATTGTCGGGTCGGCGAACGGCGACGAAAGGCGCTATAGGGGCGCTGGTCGAGCGCGCCTCCCAGCCCTGCGGACGCGGGCGGCTTCCGGGACCTCTCGGAGGGGATCGCATCCGGCGCCGTCCGCGCCCTTCGGCTGCGGGAGTCTAGGCCCAGACAGCAGCTGCAAAGGGGAGCGTGCATCGGATCGGGGTTCGTCGCACGGAAGAACGCCTCCCGTGGGAGGACTTCCCGACAGCGCGGACAGGCGCGATATCGCATCACAGCCTCCTTGACCGGCGGCTGACGCGACGTTGCTAATTCCCCCTTGAACGGGATCCGGCCAAGGCCTTCATTGTCTGTTCGGCCACGGCCGCCGGGCGCCAGCCGGATCCCCGAGGATTTGCATGAATTTGTTTCGATAGACTTTGCCCCGAAGCGGGAAAACCGGCCTATCGTGTCAATGGTTTGTTTGCCCTGGTTCGCGGTCGGGGGTATCTGCGGGAAGGGAATAGAGACGTGACGCATTCGCATGATCATGGCCGCGAGCAGGCCCGCATGGGCGACCGGCGCGTGCTCCTCGCCGTCCTCGTCAATATCGGACTGACAGTCGCGCAGATCGTCGGCGGCATGGTCAGCGGCAGCTTGGCTCTCGTCGCGGATGCGGTTCACAACCTCTCGGACGCGGTGTCTCTCGGCATTGCCTATGTCGCAAGACGCATCGGCCGGCGCCCGGCCAGCGACGACATGACCTTCGGCTATGGCCGCGCGGAAGTCGTGGCGGCGCTTGTCAACTACACGACGCTGATCGTCATCGCCGTCTATCTGGTCTACGAGGCGATCTGGCGGTTCTTCGAGCCGCAAGCCGTCGACGGCTGGATCGTGGTGATCGTCGCCGGCGTTGCGCTCGCTGTCGATTTGGTCACGGCGCTGCTCACCTATCGCATGTCGAAAGAGAGCATGAACATCCGCGCGGCGTTCCTGCACAATCTCGCCGACGCGCTCGGCTCGGTCGCGGTGATCGTGGCCGGGACGCTGATCATCCTCTTCGATTGGACCGTCGCCGACGCCCTGATCACCCTCGCGATCGCCGGGTACATACTTTGGCTGGTTGCCAGCGAGATCGGCGGCGTCATTCGAATCCTGATGCTCGGCACGCCGCCCGACCTGTCGCCGGCAGCCGTACTCGAGGCGCTTCGGGGACTGGGCGGCGTCGACGACGTCCATCACCTGCACATCTGGCAGGTGGATGAGCGGGAATCGTCGCTGGAGGCGCATATCGTGCTGTCGCCGAACGCCGGCCGAACCGGGGCCGAGGTCAAGCGAGCCGCCAAGGCTGTGGTGGCGGAGCGGTACGGGATCAGGCATTCGACCTTCGAAATCGAGGGCGCCGAGGAGGATTGCCCAGACGTCGAGGCCGTCGGCCACGCCCGCCCGGCCCGACGATGACGCAACGGTAACCCTTTATCTCTTAGACTTATTTCCTGGAATGGTCGGCTCGCACCGCGAGGCGGCGCGGCGCCGCTCCTTGACCGGTGGATGGCCTGTGGATTTTATTGGTCTGCCGCGCCGGGGCTTCCAGTCAAAGCGGGCCAGATTCTGCCGCTTTCCAGCCGCAGAATAGGCTCAGATCGCGGCGAGGACGAGGTGGGACGTGGACGCTGCCTGGCGGCTCGTAACGGGCGAGCAACCGGGCAGGGGCGGAGTGTGCTGCGGGATGGATAGCAGAGGGAGGTTCAGGCCCGTTCGGGTCGCCGGCCTTGCGCTTGTCGTCGCCTCCGCCGGCGGCCTTGGCGCCTGCGTATCCACCGATACCACCGCGCAATTCAGCGAAGATGCCTACGGCGTCTCCGCCAGCCCGCGCGTCACCAACCGCATGCGCATCCCGTCCGGTGGTGGCTACGAGCACATCGGCGCCCCCTATGTCATCGCCGGGCAGACCTATGTGCCGCGGGAGGATCCGGACTACTCGGCGATCGGGATGGCATCGTGGTACGGGCCGAATTTTCACGGTCGGCTGACGGCGAATGGCGAAGTCTTCGACATGAACGCGCTGTCGGCTGCGCACCCGACGCTGCCGCTTCCGAGCTATGTGCGCGTGACCAATCTCCGAAACGGCTCATCCCTGGTGGTTCGGGTCAATGACCGCGGGCCGTTCCATGACGGGCGCATCATCGATCTGTCGGCAAGAGCAGCCGAGCTCCTGGGCGTGACGGCAACCGGCGTCGCCCAAGTGCAGGTCGACTATATCGGCCGCGCATCCCTCGACGGAAATGACGAGCGAATGCTGCTCGCAACCTATCAGGAGCCCGACGCGCGGCGGACGGTGCAGCTTGCATACAACGACGCAACGCAGAGACTGACGACCGACGTGGGAGGCTTCTTCAGCCGCTTTGCCAACGAGGTGGCCGCCGTCGTCTATCAGCCCGCCGCGCTCACCGGCGCCCAAGACCCGTTGGCCGGATTGCTGGCGGGTGCGCAGACCTATGCGCCGCTGCCGCGGCTGACATCGGCGCAGCAGGCGGCGGAACTCGCCGCGGCCGGTGCCTTACCGATGGTGGAGGCCGGTGCCCCCGTGGTGATCCAGGTCGGCGTATTTCGGCTGCACGAGAACGCGAGCCAAATCGCCATGGTTCTCATCGATTTCGGCACGGTGACGATCGAGCAGATCGTCAGCGCTGAGGGCCCGATCTGGTCGATCCAGGTGGTAACGGTCGAGGCGCGCCGGCAGGCGACGATCAATGCGGCCGCGGCGGCGGGCGCCGAGGGCGCCTACGCCATTGCCAACTGACGGGTCCCCGGCGGGCAGCAAGCAAAACCGACGCTCGGCCGACAAGCCGCCTGCTGGTCGTTTCATTACGTTCGAGGGAGGCGAGGGCGTCGGGAAGACGTCGCACATTCGGCGTCTTGCGGACCGTCTGAGGCGGGCCGGGCACCAAGTGGTCGAGACGCGGGAGCCCGGAGGTACCGATCGCGCCGAGGCGATCCGACGCCTGCTTTTATCCGGCGCGGCGCGACCGTTCGGCCCCGAGGCCGAGGCCATTTTGTTTGCCGCCGCCCGGCGCGACCACGTAGAGCGCCTGATCGCGCCCGAACTCGACGCCGGACGGTGGGTGCTGTGCGACCGCTTCTCGGATTCGACCAGAGCCTATCAGGGTGCCGCCGGCCTCGACGAGGCGAGGATTGCCGCACTGGAGGAAGCGGCCATCGGCGATACGCGACCGGAACTCACGATCATTCTCGACTTGCCCGCCGAGGCCGGCCTGGATCGCATGAAGGGGCGGTCCCGGCCCGACCGTTTCGAACTGGACGGCATCGCCGAACATCGGCGCCGCCGCGAAATATTCCTGGCGATCGCCGAGAAGGAACCGGAGCGCTGCCGCGTGATCGACGCCGCCGGCGACGTTGACGCCGTTGCCCGAGCGATCTGGTCAGCGGCCCGACAACGGTTCCGGGACCTCGAGGCTGAGCGAGATGGCTGAGTCCGACGAGGTGCAAGTCCACGACGCGCTGCCGGATTGGCCGGCGCCGGAGACGCAGGACAGCTGGTACGGGTCGGAGGAAGCCGAGCTGGCGATGCAGTCGGCCTATATCGGCGGCCATCTGCACCATGCCTGGCTGATCACGGGCGGCAAGGGCATCGGCAAGGCGACGCTTGCGTTTCGTTTCGCGCGGTTCATCCTTGCCAATCCCGAGACGTCGCAAGTGGCACCCGCCGGTTCGATGGCGGTCGACCCGAATAGCCGAACGGCGCGGCAGATCGCCGCCGGCGCGCATCCGAATCTTCTGGTCCTCCGCTGTCCATGGGACGACCAAGCCAAGCGCTACCGCACGGAGCTGACCGTCGGCGAGGTCCGACGGATCCGCTCGTTCTTCGGCAGCACGGCAGGCAATGAAGGCTGGCGGATCTGCATCGTCGATACCGCCGACGATCTCAATATCAGCGCCGCCAACGCGCTTCTGAAAATGCTGGAGGAGCCTCCCGCAAAGGGCCTCTTCCTCTTGATCGCCAACCAACCCGGGCAGCTGCTACCGACGATCAGGTCCCGCTGCCGCCGCCTCGATCTCAAGCCGTTGCCGCCCGACGCCGTCCGCTCGGCGCTACGCAGCCGGAGCGGGAACGGCGAGGAGCGCGACCTTGCCGCCGAGCTCTCCGGCGGAAGCCTCAGGCGCGCGATCCAGTTCCTCGAAAGCGACGGCGCCCTGACGTACCGCGCCTTCAGCGAACTCGCAGCGCAATTGCCCGATGTGGATTATCGCGGCGTTCACGAACTCGCCGATGCCGTCACCGTCAAAGGTCAGGACGACGCCTTCGAGGGGTTCCTCGGACTGGTCGACGACTGGCTGTCGCGGCGGGTCCGGCATCGCCCCGAACCGGCCGGACCGCTGGCGTCGGCGGTTGAGGCAGCCTCGCTTGCCTCCTGGGCGGCCGTGTGGGAGAAGGTCCGTGAGGTCTCGCTTCAGGCGGAGACGCTCAACCTCGATCGGAAACAAGTCGTTCTGCAGGTCTTCATGGCTCTCGCCAACGCCACCCGAATGTGA
The DNA here is from genome assembly GCA_964402275.1 of uncultured Bauldia sp. Classification (GTDB taxonomy): domain Bacteria; phylum Pseudomonadota; class Alphaproteobacteria; order Rhizobiales; family Kaistiaceae; genus JADLGL01. The sequence continues at coordinate 808 of CAYOBK010000233.1, read as the reverse complement.
CATGCGCTTGCCCGTGCGGGCATTCGCCGGCGCGGTAGCGTCCTGATCACGACACCGGGCGAGACTAGCGATGACGCCTCCCAGATTTTATCTAACCACGGCCATCTCTTATCCCAACGGCGCGCCGCATATCGGTCACGCCTATGAGGCGATGGCAACGGATGCGCTGGCGCGGTTCAAGCGGCTGGACGGTTTCGACGTTTTCTTCCTCACCGGCGCCGACGAGCACGGGCTGAAGATGGTGCAGACCGCCGCGAAGGAGGGGATCGAGCCGCGCGCTCTCGCCGACCGCAATGTCCCGCGCTTTCAGGAAATGGTCGCGGCGCTGAACTGCTCCAACCAGGACTTCATTCGCACGAGTGAGAAGCGCCATCATCGCGCCTCGCAGGCGCTGTGGCGGCGAATGGCCGACAACGGCGACATTTACAAGGACAGCTATTCGGGCTGGTATTCGGTTCGCGACGAGGCCTATTACGACGAGGGCGAGACCGAGCTCCGTACGGACGGCATCCGCTACGGTCCGCAGGGAACGCCGGTCGAATGGGTCGAGGAGGAGAGCTATTTCTTCCGCCTCAGCGCCTACCAGGATCGCCTGCTCGACCTCTACCGCGACCATCCGCGTTTCGTCGGGCCCGACGTCCGCCGAAACGAGGTGGTGAGCTTCGTCGAGCGCGGCCTCCGTGACTTGTCGATCTCGCGGACGACCTTCTCCTGGGGCGTGCCGGTGCCGGACGATCCGAAGCACGTGATGTATGTCTGGGTCGACGCGCTCACCAATTATCTCACCGGGATCGGCTTTCCCGACGAG
>CAYOBK010000232.1:0-6982 GCA_964402275.1 uncultured Bauldia sp. | reverse complement strand
TGTCGGCGGCCGAAGTCATCATGACCCATCTCCACGCCGGCGGTAAGTTCGACCAGAACTCCTACAAGGTGGCCGGCGGGCTGCACGGCGTCGGCGTGTCGGTGGTCAACGCGCTGTCGTCGTGGCTCGAACTGACGATCTGGCGCGCCGGCAAGGTGCACCGCATCCGCTTCAAAGACGGCGTTCCCGAGGAAAGCCTTGCCGTCATCGGCGATTGGGACGGCCGCTCCGGAACCGAAGTCACATTCCTGCCGTCGCCGAAAACCTTCAGCCGGGTCGAGTTCGATTACGCCACGCTGGAGCATCGCCTCCGCGAACTCGCCTTTCTCAATTCCGGCGTGCGCATCACGCTGACGGATCACCGCGGAGTCGAAGACAAATCGGAGACGCTGCATTATGACGGCGGCCTCGCCGAATTCGTCCGCTGGCTCGACCGCGCCAAGCATCCGCTCGTGCCTGAGCCGATCCTGATCAAGGCGGAGAAAGGCGGCATCACCGTCGAACTCGGCATGTGGTGGAACGATTCCTACCACGAGAACGTGCTCGCCTTCACCAACAACATACCGCAGCGCGACGGCGGCACCCACCTCGCCGGCTTCCGCAGCGCCCTGACGCGGCAAGTTACGTCCTACGCCGAGAACAACGCCGGCACGCGCCGCGAGAAGGTGGTGCTCACCGGCGACGATTGCCGCGAAGGCCTGACCGCGGTTTTGTCGGTCAAGGTGCCGGACCCGAAATTCTCCTCGCAGACGAAGGACAAGCTCGTCTCGTCCGAAGTACGGCCCGTCGTCGAAAGCACGATCAACGAGGCTCTCTCCGCCTGGTTCGAGGAGAACCCGGCGATCGCGAGAGCCGTCGTCGGCAAGGTGATCGAGGCCGCGGCCGCGCGCGAGGCAGCGCGGAAGGCGCGCGAACTCACGCGACGGAAAGGAGCCCTCGACGTTGCTTCGCTCCCGGGCAAGCTCGCCGATTGTCAGGAGCGCGATCCGGCGAAGTCGGAGCTGTTTCTCGTTGAGGGCGACTCGGCCGGCGGCTCCGCCAAGCAGGGTCGGCACCGCGAGAACCAGGCCGTCTTGCCGCTCCGCGGCAAGATCCTCAATGTCGAGCGTGCGCGCTTCGACAAGATGCTGTCGAGCCAGGAGATCGGAACGCTGATCACCGCTCTTGGCACCGGCATCGGCAAGGAAGAATTCAACGCCGACAAGCTCCGCTATCACAAGATCATCATCATGACCGACGCCGACGTCGACGGCGCCCACATCCGCACGCTGCTCTTGACCTTCTTTTTCCGGCAGATGCAGGAGCTGATCGCGCGCGGCCACGTCTATATCGCTCAGCCGCCGCTCTATAAAGTCAAGCGCGGCAATTCCGAGCAGTACCTCAAGGACGAAGCGGCGCTCGAGGAGTACCTGATCTCCGGCGGGCTCGACAATGCGTCGCTGCTGCTCGCCGACGGTGAGGTCCGGATCGGCGCCGATCTCCGCAAGACCGCCGACAGCGCCCGGACCGTGTCGGCGCTGCTCGAAAGTCTTCACCACCGCTACAACCGCGATCTCGTCGAGCAGGCGGCGATTGCCGGCGCACTCGATCCCGCGATCCATGGCGATCCGGCGAGGGCTCGCAAGCTCGCCGTGGATTTAGCGTCGAGGCTTGATGCTATTGCCGACGAAACCGAGCGCGGCTGGGTCGGCTCGGTCGCCGACGACGGCAGCCTGATATTCGAGCGCACGGTCCGCAGGGTGCGTGAGACGGCGACGCTCGATCATGCGTTGATCGACTCGGCCGACGCCCGGCGCCTTTCATCGCACCATGCGCAGCTCGCGGAGATATTCGATCGTCCGGCGACCTTGCGGCGCAAGGATGCCGAGACCGCCGTGTCGGGTCCGCGCGCGCTGCTCGCCGCGATTTTCGCTGCCGGGCGCAAGGGCGTATCTCTGCAGCGCTACAAAGGCCTCGGCGAGATGAATGCAAGCCAGCTGTGGGAGACCACGCTTGATCCGAATGCGCGGTCGTTGCTGCAGGTCAGGATCCGCGAGGGCGACGAAGCGGATTCGCTCTTCACCCAGTTGATGGGCGACGACGTCGAACCGCGGCGTGAATTCATCCAGTCGAACGCGCTCAGCGTCGCCAATCTCGACGTTTGACCGGAAGCGTTGCCGAGCAGCAACACCCCGACCGCCGAGACCCTCGGGGGCTGGGAAAACTGGGGGCGACGCGGTGCCCCCCGGCCCTTTCGCCCTGTCGATCGACTGGTTTTGAACGGCCTGAAATGGCCGCGATCTGGGGAAAGTCCTAGCCTGCCACTTTCCAATCGCACCGAATCCGCCGCTGAGGTGAACCGATGACAACCGCGGCCTCAGCCTTGGTTAACCGTTGCCATGGCATAAGGTGCGTCTGATTATGCCGACTCGTTCCACTGCGTGTGTCGAAGGGCACGCAACCAAACGGCGGGTGGTGTGTTGATCGGCACAAGGGAGTGAGACGTTCGAATGAGATAGTGGCGTCGTCGACCTGAATTGTCGGCGACGAGTCAAGATCGGAAGAAGTGACGGAGCGTCTGCCATGGGCGCAATTGTCTTGCGGGCTAGGGCCCGCACCGAGGCAAGATCCGGGAAGGCCGCAAGGCCGCGAGGGCTGAAGCTCACGGTCCTCGGAGCCTGCGCCGCCGCACTTCTCAGCACAACCGCCGCTCTCGCAGAATCGGAACCGATCGTTGTCGCCAACGATCCCGGCGGCGACGTTTTGGCTTACATTCGCGGCTGGGAATACATCGCCACGCTCGACAGCCCTGTCGAAATACGCGGCTACTGCGTATCGGCCTGCACGCTTGTCCTCGGCCTTGTCCCGTCCGATCGCGTTTGCGTCGGTGAGGGAGCGTATTTCGGATTTCACTCCGTGTCGGTCAACTACCGCGGTCACACAGCGGAAGGCACGCGCTACCTTTGGTCATACTACCCGCCGCATGTGCAGGAAGAGATCCGCAACAAGGGGTGGGACGGCGGCGCCGGCAAACGTTCGAGCGGCATGTTCCTCGTTGAGGGAACGACGTTTTTTCCGCTTTGTGATGCGCCATAGTGCCGCGGATTTGGTGACAGGGCCGGCGCGCCATCTCCGCTCCGGCGGTTCCGAAAGCCGCAGCCGCCACCCAATGTCCCGCCGGTGTCGCCTGCCTTTCGCATTCCGTGGCTCCCGGCTAGAGTTGCGCCCGTCTTGAGGTCAATCGGGGTGCTGGGGGTGGCATGGCAGGACGGGAAGAGGTCGTCGCCGCGCTGGCGCAGTTCTCGCTTTTTGCCGATTTGAAGACGCCGCAGCTGGAGGCGATCGTCGGCCAGCTCGATGAGGCGTGGTTCGCCGAGGGCACGCGAATCCTTCGTCAGGGACTGACCGGGTCGGGTCTTTATTTCGTGCTCGAGGGCACTTGCGGCGTCGAGGTCAACGGCGAGGAGCGTGCCCGGATCGGCCGTGGCGAGTTCTTCGGCGAGATCTCGGTTCTTCTCGGCAGTCCGCCGACCGCCGACGTGATCGCCCTGTCCGACGCGCGCTGCCTGGTGCTGGCGGCGCCCGGCGCCGAGGCCTTTCTGGCTGCCTACCCGCCGTTGATGTACCGGATGCTCCAGGTTCAGGCGCGCCGGCTCCGCGCCGCCAACACCTGGAATAACTGACGGCGCAGATGGCCAAACCGGAGCGCCCGTTTCCGCCCGGATCCTATCCGGTGGTTGTCGTCGGGAGCGGCCCCGGCGCCGAGCAGTTCTCCTACTCGCTCAAGCGGCTTGGCATCGCGCACGCGGTTCTGTCCGCGGACGAGACGCCCGGCGGCATGTTCCGGAGATGGCCCTTGTTCCAGCGGCTGCTGTCGTGGACCAAGCCCTACGCGCCCGACGGTCCGGGATCGCCGCGCTTCGAGCGCGTCGATTGGAACAGCCTGCTGGCCGACGAGCCGGAGAACCGGTCGCTGCAGGCGCGCCACATGGACGGGACATCCTACTTTCCGTCTCGCGCCGAGATGGAGGCGAATCTCGCCGACTTCGCGTCGCGAACGGATTTCCAGGTTCGCTACGGCTGCCGCTGGGAATCGACCGCTCGTGTCGACGATGGTGGTGGGGACCGCTTTGTGCTGACCACGTCGGACGGCAACTATCGTTGCCGCATCGCCGTCTTCGCCGTCGGCGTCGCCGAGCCGTGGAATCCTGTCATTCCCGGCATCGAGCATGCGCATCATTACGCCGACGTCCGCCCGGCGGGGAGCTACGCCGGCCGCCGCATCCTCATCATCGGCAAGCGGAACTCCGGCTTCGAGCTCGCCTCGGGTCTGCTCCCATGGGCGAAGACCATCACACTGGCCTCACCGTCGCCGACCAAGCTCTCGGTCGTCACGAAATCGCTTGTCGGGGTTCGGGCCCGGTACCTTCAGCCTTACGAAGATCACGCCATCGGCGGCGGCTGTGCCATCGTCGATGCGGCGATCGAAGGGATCGCGCGCACCGACAATGGCTTGCAGGTGACGCTCCGTCGCACGACCGATTCCCAGATACTGCATGTCAATGCGGACGATGTGATCAATGCCACCGGCTTCGTCGCGCCATTGCGGGACCTTCCCAGGATCGGCGTCGCCACTTTCGGCCAGAACAAGCTTCCCGCCCAGACCGACTGGTGGCGGAGCGCGACCGTTCCGGGGATCTATTTCGCCGGCACCATCACCCAGGCAGCGCCGAATGTCGGCAAATATGGCATCCCGCCGAACTCCGGTGCGGTGCACGGCTTCCGCTACAACGCGAGGATCCTCGCCAAGCACATTGCAACGGCCGAGTTCGGCAGACCCGCCAACGACCCGTTGATTTCCCGCGACGAAGTCGTGTCGCGGCTCCTCGACGACGCCGATCACAGCCCGGCGTTGTGGCACCAGCGCGGCTACCTCGCCCGCTGCGTTCTCAAGGCGGAGGGCTCGCGCTTCACCGATCTTGGCACCGTTCCGCTGACGACTTTCATCGATCAGGCGGGAGCTGACGGCGTCGCGCTTGCCATGGAGACCGACGGCACAGGTTCGATCTATCCCGTGCTCTACCTGCGGAAGGGCGGATCGGTCCAGGAGCACCAGCTCGCGCCATCGGGCATTTCGGGCCAGTCGACGCCCGAACAAGGCCGGGAACTCCGCTCGGTTCTCGAGGCACTCCCGAACTGACCCGCAGCTATTCGCTGGCGAGCCCGAATGCCTCGATCACGCTCGGCTGTATTGCCTTGGCGTGGAGCGCGAGCAGCACCAGCCTGGCGTCCAGGCTGTCGTCGGCATCGAGCGCCCACTCGATCCGTTGTTCGACCGCTTCGGTGGCGCGCTCGCCATTGGCGCCGGCGAACGCGTTGGCGCCGATGATGCAGTAGCCGAGAAGCGCGCCGGCCCGGCGATAGGATTCCGGTTCAGGATCTTCGCCGCCATTGTGTTCCTTGAGGAATTTGACCGCGGCGAGCTTGATCGCCTCCGACAGAAGCCGCGGATGGACGTCGACGGCGCGCAGCGCGTCGTCGAGCTGCCGAAGGTCGGCCGAGCGGCCAAACATCGCGAAGAGGCCGATCGCCGAACCGCGCCCGAAGCGCATCACCTTTTCCGTTCCAGATACCGTGACAGTTTCGCCTCGAAATCCGGGAAGTATCGTGAGATCACCATGAGATCGAAGCGGCCGAGAATCGACTCCTTCGGCTCGCGATCGAGGAGGAAGCGGAACGACGCTTCGACGAGCTCTTCGGCCCGTGTCGCCGGCGGCGCCAGCCGCGCAACGTCGGCGGCCCTGGCGGTTACCTGATGCCGGCTCGAACCTCCGGCGTCGGACACGACGACCTCGAACCGCATCGGATCGCCGCTCTGGGTCAGCTTCACAGCGATCACAGCACCTCCAAGCCCCGATGTTGACCGCGGCAGGCCCACGGCGGCAGACTCCGGCCCAACGCCTGTCCGGAGCCGAGGACCTTAGCCCATGTGCCGCAATATCCGTACCCTCTTCAACTTCGAGCCGCCGGCCACCGAGGACGAGATCAAGGCCTCTTCGCTCCAATTCGTCCGCAAGCTCAGCGGCTTCACCAAGCCGTCCAAGGTGAACGAGGCCGCGTTCGAGCGCGCCGTCGACGACGTCACCGACGTGGTCCGGCAGCTGCTCGGCGCGCTCGTCACGCAATCGCCGCCGCGCGACCGCGAGGAGGAGGCGAGGAAGGCCATGGAACGATCGCTCACCCGCTTCGGCGTCCGTGAGCCCGCGGCAGCCGAGTAGGCGGACCGCTATTTCGTCGGGCGCGCGGGAATTTCGGTGCCGATGGCGCCGGCGGCAAAGTCGGCGACGAGCGAGATCCATTCATCCGCCCGCGTGGCGACATAGGCCGCCGGCTCGAACGGAACAACGTCGAACGCCGAATCCGTCGCCACGATGAAATATCGGTCGCCGTCACGGATCATCAGCGGCGAGCCGGAGTCGCCGCGCGTGGTGTCGCAATCATGGCGGATCAGCCGATCGCCCTCGACTTCGACGATCCGGCAATCGAGATTGCCGGAGAGGTTGTCGCCCGTGTCCCAGCTGTAGCCTGCCTGGAACAGGGTCATCAGCAGCGTCTGCTGCTCCGTGTAGAAGGCGAGCGGCCGGGTATAGACGAAGCCAAGTTCGTCGCCGAGCGGCCGATCGATTCTGAGCAGCGCCCAATCCGTTTCCGAATCGTCTGTCAGTTTCCCGCCCGCTATCCGATCCCCGGAAATCAGATAGGCCGTTATTGCGGCGCTCGACGAACCGCCGGTGCGGCCAAAGCCGGCTTCGAAGACGCCGCGGGCGTCGATCCTCCCCTCCGACGCGATGCAGTGCGCCGCCGTTACGATGACGTTGCTGGCAACCAGCGTCGCGGTGCAGCTCGCATCGTCGGCATCCATCGTGATCCAGCCGATCGACGACCATGGCGCCGCAGCCGTGTCGAGGAGCACGCGGTCGTCCCAGCCGAAGAAATGGTCGTT
>CAYOBK010000231.1:0-1757 GCA_964402275.1 uncultured Bauldia sp. | reverse complement strand
AATTCCTCGTTCTTGCCCGCGCTATAGGCATCCGAAGTGTCGAACAATGTCACGCCGAGATCGATGGCGCGATGCACGGTGGCGATCGATTCGGCGTCATCCGGCACGCCGTAATCGCCGGTCATGCCCGAGCATCCGAGGCCTATGGCTGAGACGAGGGGGCCGTTCGCGCCGAGTCTTCTGTGCTTCATCGTTGACGATCGTTCCCGGCCGGCTCCGCGCATGATCGCGACAAGCACTCAGCGGCCGTCCTTGCGCAGCCAGCCTCGCTGAGCGAATTGCGGAATAGACCGCGTTTCCATGGGTTCGTGCAAGTGGAGCGCTGCAATGTTACGATGCCCGCAGCCGAGCCGCTCGGGAGCACGCGGCATCACCGAATCGGTCCTGCGACAATCGGCCCCCCCGCGGCAATGATTTGCTCTGTTGCGGTGCTTCCGTTACCTTGATTCGAGGCAAGTACTGGCCAATAATTCGTATAACCGGCCATCAACAACTGGGAGGATACGATGACGTATCTAAGAGGACTAGTCTTTGCGACGACCGCGCTCGCATTTGCCGGCACGGCCAATGCCATGGACGTCTATCGTATGGGCGGCGGGCCGTCGGGCGGGGCGTGGCATCCGGCCTGGAGCGCCGGCACGCAGCTTCTCAACAAGGAATTGGGCTCCAAGTATCGGTTCCAGTACACCCCGACCGCAGGCTCAGTCGACAACGCCCGCAAGGTGCGCCTGCAGGAACTCGCCTCCGGCTGGGCGCATATCCCGCAGGTCTACGAGTCCTGGTATGGCGAAGGCGGCTTCAAGAAGGACGGGCCGAGCAAGGACTTCCGCGTGATCGGCAACGTGCGTCAGCAGATGCAGATCGTCGCCGTTCTCGCCGACAGCCCGATCAAGTCGTTCAGCGACATGAAGGGTAAGGTCGTGAGCTTGTTGAACAAGGGCTCGGGCTCGAGCGCAAACTGCGTCAAGATCTTCGAAGGGCTTGGGCTGATGGACAGCATCCAGCAGCGCTACATGGACTTCTCGGCCTCGGCCCGCGCGCTCGGCGATCGCCAGATCGATGTATTCTGCTCGGCCGGCGTGCCTTATCACATTCCGGCGTTGACCCAGCTCTCGCTCTCCAAGCCGGTGCGCTACATCAGCATGACGCCGGAAGAGCAGAAGAAAATGACCACCAACTTCAAGTTCTATGCGCCGGTTACCATCCCGGTGCTGAAGGACGTGAAGGGCATGAACGCTCCCGCGCTCACCATCGGCTATGACGTGTGGTGGATCGTCAGCAAGCAGATGTCGGATCAGGCCGTCTATGACGTGCTGAAGACCATCGCCGACGAGAAGAATCTCAAGACGCTGGCCAGCACAGCCGGCTACTGGAAGTCGCTCACCGGCAAATTCGACGCGCTCAAGGAGCACAATATCTACGTCCACCCGGCCGCTGCCAAATACTGGGGCGAGCACGGCGTGAAAGTGCCGGGCGAGATCGTCAAGGGCTACCAGAGCGGCACCTGATCAAGCCGAAGCCGGAATCCGTCGCATACGGCGGTTTGCGGAAGGGGACCTCCCCTTCCGCATTTTGCTGTCTCTGGAAATCGCGAGCGATTCTGCAGTTTTCCCGGTGGGGTAGCATGGCGCGCGGCGCCCTCGGAATCTTGATGAAAATCGGTCTCGTCAGCGACGAGGTCGTGCCGCCGCGCAAGATCACCGGCATCGCGCGTCACCTGCTGTCGATCGTGGCCGTCGCCTACTCGACGTTCGCCA
>CAYOBK010000230.1:0-15896 GCA_964402275.1 uncultured Bauldia sp. | reverse complement strand
TCCTCGGTCGGCGGCGGCGCCCCGAGGCGGGGCGCTACGGCATCCCCGCCGCAACGGATTCGGCCCAGCGCGCCTTGCGGGGTTTCGATGAGATTGCCGTACAGGTCGCGGATCTCGGTGCCGAGGCGGCGCTGCGCGAAGTACCAGTCGTCGGGTGCGGGCGGGTGGTAGTTGGTGAGATTGAGAATGCCGACATCGACGGCCGCGACCGCGACATAGGCTTCGGTCCCCGGAGCGAGGTTCGTGATTGCGACCGGGATCGTCAGCGGACCGCGCGGCGCGCTCTCGGCCGGCAGGTCGATCGCGACGTCGAGTTCGCGGTCGCCGGGATCGACCGTCGCCCAGGTGAGTCCAAGTGCGCGTGCCGGCATCCGGCCGGCTTCCAGATCCATCGGACGGTAAAGCGTCGCGGTGACATAGGCCCCGGCGCCCCATTCGTCGGTCACCGGGAGTTCGACCGTCGTGCCCTCTTCCGGCACCTCGACCATCATCATGGTGATGACGCGGTTATCGAGCACGGCAATCTCCGCGATGCCGGCAAATTGCGGATCGAGACGAAGCTCGGCCGTGTCGCCAATCCGATAGGTCGGCCGGTCGAGCGCGACCGCGAGGACGTCCGGCGTGCCGGTGCCGACATTGGCGACATACCAGCCGGCGGAGAAATCGATCGTCGTGGACGTCGCGCCGGGGCCGCTCGATGTCAGCACCAAGCGATAGCGGCCCCATTCGACCGAGGCGCCGATTCGAGCCGGTGTATCGGAGGCAATGTCGGTCACACCCGACGCAACACGCTGGCTGGTGGTGATCGCCTCCCAGCGCCAGACGCCGTTGGTGTTGTACCATTGGTAGGTCGTGCGCAGGCGCAAGAGCTCCCATTCGACGCCCGTCATCGTCGTCCGACCTGCATCGGCGTCGATCGCGATGACGTCGAATTCGGCGGTGCCGCCTTCGGGCACACCGAAATCGTCGAACAGCGGGCGGACGCCGATGCGCGGTCCGTCGAGCATGACCGGCAGCGTCAGCTGCCGTTCCACCGCGCGGCCGGACGTGTCGGTGATGCGGAGCAGGACCTCGCCCTCCAGCAGCCGCGTCGTCGCCGGCGTGTCCGGCAGGAACACGGTGATCTCGGCGTTGCCGTTCTCGTCGGTGGCCGGCGCATCGTCGATGGGCTCGAGGATGCGCTGCATTGCATCGTCGATGCGGCCGAAGCGGTAACCGGGATAAGCGGCCAGCGAATCGACCGGGCTGACGGCGACGTCGCCGGTAACGGTCAGGCCGGTCGCGGGGGCGCCGTAAAGATAGCGCGCGGAAATGCCGAGCAGATTCGGTCCCGCCGGATCAAGGGCTTCGGCATCGGTGTTGATCTCGAATTCCAGCCGTTCGGGGATGAAATCCTCGACGAGGAATGACTCCTCGGCGATCGGCCTTCCTTCCGGATCGGCGTAGAGGCGGAGCCGCCAGGAGCCGCGCATCGCATCCGGCCGCAGCGACAGCGTGTAGAGATAGCCGCCAAGGCCTTCATCCGAAATGAGTTCGCGGATGTGTTCGACGCCGTCGGGGCGTTCGACCACCATCGTCAGTGGCAGGTCCGTGGCCGCTTGAGCCGTGTTGTCACGAAGAAGCGCCGTCGCGAAGACGAGTTCGCCCGGGCGATAGACGCCGCGCTCGGTCCTCAGATACGCGTCGAGCGCCTCGGGCGCCGGACGCCCGTCGACACCGCGGTCGGTCAGGTCGAATGCGGTGCGCGTCAGATCGAGAAACGCGTAGTCGCCGGCGGTCGTCTCGGCGACGACGAGCTGTGGCGACAATCCACCGCTGCCGCGGGCAAGACCGGGCGCGAAGCGGACGTAGCCGGCTTCGTCGGTGACCGCCTCTCCCAGCACCTCGTTGTTGCGCGCGACGAGGCGCACGGTGGCGCCGGCCATGGGCTCGGCGCTGGCGAGCGAACGCACCACGGCGTGCAGGCCGTCGGACGCTGTGAGAGTCGTCAGGCCGATGTCGGAGATGACGAACCATTGCGTCGCGTCCGGCTCCCAATATTCGAGCTGGGCATCCGGCGTCCGCGCCGTGATGACGTAAACACCGGTCTGCTGGTCTCCGAGCGCCTCGGTCACGGGGATCGCGGTCGTCACCAACTCGTTCCGGGCGATCGCGACCTCGATCGTGCCTCTCCAGATCAGCTGGCCGGAATTCGCCGCGATCTCGGCGGCGCGGTAAGACTCAAGCTGGCTGAGGAAGACGCCTTCGCGGAGCGCGAAGGCGAGGCTCCGGTCGCCGATCCGATAGATTTCGGCCTCGACGAGGTCGGTGTTGATCGACTGGATCGGGATAGTCGGTTCCGGTCCGGCGGGCAGCACATAGGCGTTGCCGGCGAAACCGGCCCAGGGCGGCCGGTCCGGGACAAAGACGTCGAGCACCGCCGTGTTCAACAGCACCTCGCCGTCGAGCGCCGGAAGCCCGGCCCTGACCTGGATGCGGTAACGGTTGCCGAAGGCGACGCCATCGACGCAGATCTGATTGCCCTCCGGCTCGACCGCGAGGCCGGAGCCCTCGACGGTGACGAAATCGGCAAGGCCGGGCAATGTCACGGGCAAGGGATCGGAGAAGACGACGCAGATGCGCGGCGATTCAGACGTGACATCAACCTCCTGGCGGAGGATGCGGAAGCCGTGCTCGGCCACCAGCTGATCGAGCGTCGCCTGCAGGCGATCGTCCTGCACAAGCTCGAGGCTGGCGCGGTATGCCTTGATCGCCGGCCGCCAGATCTCGCGAAGCTCCAGTGCGCCCCCGAGCAGCATGAGGGCCGCGGCCCGAGTCGCGTCGTTGTCGGTGCGGAGATAGGCGTTGACCGCAGCCGAGGTGGCGCGCGTGCGAATGTCGTTTCTGACAGAGAAATCATTGCTTTGGCGGAGGATTGTTGCGCGGCCGAATTCGAGCCAGGTCTTGGCGTCCTCGTCGGCGACGGCCAGGGCCGCGCCGAACAGATTGGCGGCAAGGTCGGGATTGCCTTCGCTCCGCGCGTTGGCGCCGGCGCGTAGCAACTCGCCGTACGACCGGACGCCCGGCGAGAAGATGCCGTCGAGGGCGATGGCGAAGCGCCGCGCGTCATCAATGTAGTCGGGCGCAAGGAAGACCGTCAGCTCGTCCTGGCGCTGTCGCTCCACCGTCTCGGCCAGCGGCGCGCCGGCGAGCACCCGACCGGCGACGGCGTTGGCGGCAAATGTGAGGGCGCCGAAGTCGGACTTCAGGAAGCACCAGGTCGCGGCGATGTTGTAGGTGAAAGCCCGGCAGCGATTGTCCTCCAGGCAAGCCTGCTCGCAGGCCGCACGGTCAACTTCGCGGAGCGTCTGATAGTCGTAGCCCGGATAATCGGCGTTTTCGGTGATGAGCAAACGGCGAAGGAGATCCTCCTGGGCGTTCGCCGACGTCGCGGCGAGCGCGGCGCAGGCGGCGCCAAGGAGGACCATGCCGAACCGCCGAAAAGCACCGCTCATTGCCTCACTCCCGCATCGGCCGGACGTTGATGCCGCCCGCGGCCCGCTGTTTGACGGTGGAACGAAACCAACCGATGCGCAACTAAAACAGGCGGAAAAGAGACCCTGATGACAGCGGGCGGACGCTGTTCGCGCCTGTGGCCGGCTTGGCGCTTTGGGTCGGGCTGATAAGGCAGTCCGGCCCAAGGCCATTGCGTGGAAAATCTTTTCTGTGGTGCGGCCGGAGATGGAACCGCCGGCTTCGTCGAATCAACGGGCCGTCTTTAGATTCTTGAAGCAAGTCATCCGCAAACTACCCGTCCCAAGCGGGCGTTTGCCCGCCAAGGAGGTGCCGATGTCGGCATCCGGCCGCAAGCTCAGCATATTCCCCGCCTTTCACGCCGTGGACGGCAGGCGGATCCTGGTCGTCGGCAATGGCCTGGAAGCCGCCGCGAAGGTGCGGCTTGTTGCCGAGACAAGCGCGGTCGTCGAGGCCTTCGCCGAGGGGCCGACGGCCGAGCTCCGGCGTGACGTCAGCGCTGCGGGCGGCCGGCTGTTCGAGCGTCGTCCCGAGGCGGCTGACTTCGCCGGCGCCGCCCTCGCCTTTGTCGCGACGGGCGACGAAGGGACGGATCGCGCCGTCTGGCGCATGGCCAAGGAGGCCGGCGTGCCGGTGAACGTCGTCGACCGGCCGGAGCTCTGCGATTTCCACACTCCGGCAATCGTCAACCGCGCGCCGCTCGCGGTCGCCGTCGGGACCGGCGGCGTCGCCCCGGTGCTCGCCGGTCATGTCAGGGCGCGGATCGAGGCACTGCTGGCGCCCGCCTTCGGCGACCTCGCCGGCCTTGCCGAACGGATTCGCGGCGCCGTCGCCGCGGCCTTGCCGGCGAGCAATTTGCGGCGCCGTTTCTGGGCACGGTTCTTCAGCGGTCCGATCGCCGAAAAGGTATTCGCGGGCAAGTTGATAGAGGCTCAGGCGGAGGCAGCGCGGGCGGTCGCCGAAAGCGACCTCTCCGGCCATGTCTCGCTGGTCGGGGCCGGGCCAGGCGCCGCCGATCTGCTGACGCTCCGCGCCCAGCGCGCCCTGCAGGAAGCCGATCTCATCGTCTATGACCGGCTGGTGCCGGAAGCGGTCGTGGCCCAAGGCCGCCGCGACGCCGAGCGCGTCTATGTCGGCAAGGCGAAGGGCGCGCATTCGGTTACCCAGGCCGAGATCAACGACATTCTCGTCCACGCAGCCAAGGCCGGGCGGCGCGTCGTTCGCCTGAAATCGGGCGACCCGCTGATCTTCGGCCGGGCCGGCGAGGAGATCGCAGCACTCAGGGCCGCAGGCGTCTCCTTCGACATCGTCCCAGGCATCACCGCCGCCTTTGCCGCAGCCGCGGAGGCGGAGATTCCGCTGACGCTCCGCGGCGTCGCCTCTTCGCTTGTGTTCGTCACCGGGCACGACGCCGAAGGCGAGACGCTGCCCGACTGGGCCGGCCTCGCGTTGAGGGGCACAACCGTCGCCGTCTATATGGGCCTCAGCGTCGCCGCGAGAGTTGCGTCCCGCCTGATCGGCGCCGGCCTCGCACCGTCAACACCGGTGGCCGTGGTGGAGAATGCATCCCTCCCCGAGCAGCGCGCATTCGCCGGGCGGCTCGACGAACTCGGAGCGATGGCTTCGGACGGCCTCGTCGGCCCCGCTCTTTTCGTAATCGGCGAGGTCGTCGCGGAGAGCCGGCTTGTCCGCGATGCGGCGCCGCTTGCCGAGATGGCGGCGTAGGAGGCGGCGATGTTCAAAGCAGCAGCGGCCGGAACGCCGAAGGTGGTCACCGCCAATCGCCTGATCGACGGCATCGTCATTTTCATCGGTCCGGGTCGGGCCTGGGTGACCGATATTGCCGCTGCCACCGTATTCGTGGACGGGCCCGAGCTTGAGGAGGCGCTCGCCTTCGGCGCGGAGGAGGTCAAGGCGCGCAAGCTCGTCGATCCTTACGCGGTCGATATCCGGATAGAGGACGGCAAGCCGGTGCCGGAGCGCCTGCGCGAATTGATCCGGGCGCGCGGCCCGACTGTCGACTACGGCGAAGCGGAGCGGAAGCGGCTTCAGGCCGCGGAGTAGAGACAAGTTCCGGGTCCCGCTACGCGACCCCGGAACGATGATGAAAGTAGTTGCCGTCGTTCCGGCCGAGGCGAAGCCGAGAGCCGGAACCTCGGTGACGAGACGGGACAAGAGGTTCCGGATCGGCCTCACGGCCGTCCGGGACGACGTGTTTGGATGAACAGGTGAAGCGATGTACCGCTACGACGAGTTCGACCGCGATTTCGTGACCGGCCGCGTTGCGCAGTTCCGCGAGCAGGTGGGGCGGCGCCTTGCCGGCGAACTGACGGAAGATCAGTTCCGCCCGCTGCGCCTGCAGAACGGACTCTATCTGCAGCTGCACGCCTATATGCTGCGCGTCGCGATCCCCTACGGAACCCTGAGCTCCAAACAGGTGCGGATGCTGGCGCATATCGCCCGCAAATACGACCGCGGCTACGGACATTTCACGACGCGGCAGAACATCCAATATCACTGGCCGGCGCTCCGCGACGTGCCGGACATCCTCGCCGACCTCGCTTCGGTCGAGATGCACGCGATCCAGACGTCCGGCAACTGCATACGCAACGTGACCGCCGATCATTTCGCGGGCGCCGCCGCGGATGAGATTCTGGATCCCCGCCCCTATGCGGAGATCCTGCGACAGTGGTCGTCGCTGCATCCGGAATTCGCCTTCCTGCCGCGGAAGTTCAAAATCGCGGTGACGGGCGCGGAACGCGATCGCGCAGCCGTGCAGGTCCACGATATCGGCGTGCACGCCAAGATCGGGCCCGGCGGCAAGGTCGGCTTCGCCGTTTATGTCGGCGGCGGCCTCGGACGCACGCCGATGATTGCGCACAAGATCCGCGACTTCCTGCCGGAGGAGGATCTCCTCTCCTACATGGAGGCGATACTGCGCGTCTATAATCTCGAAGGCCGCCGAGACAACAAATACAAGTCGCGCATCAAGATCCTGGTGCACGAGTCCGGCGCCGAGGTGATCCGCGACAAGGTCGAGGCGGAGTGGGAACGCATCCGGCACGGATCGCTGATGCTGCCGGCCGACGAGGTGCGGCGGATCGAAGCCTACTTCGCCTTGCCCGACCTGCCCGAACGAAGTGCGGCGAGCGCGAAACTCGACGAAGCGCGGAAGCTCGACGCCGAACTCGACGTCTGGGTCGACCAGAACGTCGTCCCGCACAAGCGCGACGGCTACGGTCTGGCGACGGTCTCGCTGAAGCCGACCGGCGGCACGCCGGGCGACGCGACCGCAGAGCAGATGGACATCGTCGCAGATCTCGCCGAGCGCTACAGCCAAAGCGAAGTTCGCGTCAGCCATGAGCAGAATCTGATTCTGCCGCATGCCGCGCTGGACGATCTGCCGGAACTGTTTGCCGTGCTGCAGGCGAATGGACTGGCGACCGCCAATCGCGGGCTTGTCAGCGACGCGATCTGCTGCCCCGGGCTCGACTCTTGCGCCCTGGCGAATGCGCGTTCGATCCCGATAGCCCAGCAGATTTCCGAGCGGTTCAAGGAGATCGACCGGCAGCGGAATATCGGTGAACTGAAAATCAAGATTTCGGGCTGCATCAATGCCTGCGGCCATCACCATGTCGGCCATATCGGAATCCTCGGCGTGGAGAAGAAGGGCGAGGAGTTCTACCAAATCACGCTTGGCGGCTCGGCTGACGAAAACACGTCGATCGGCGAGATTGTCGGCAAGGGCTTCTCTGCGGACGAGGTGGTCAACGGCGTGGAGACGATCATCGACACGTATCTGAAACTCCGCATCGGACCGGCTGAAACATTCCTGACGGCCTACCGGCGACTCGGCGACGGGCCGTTCAAGGAGGCGCTTTATGCCGGTGCTTGATGCGGCGGCGATGGTGGTCGATCCCGACGACGAAACGGTCGGGCGGGCGGCGGCGCTCAACGACAGATACGGAAACCTCTCGGCCGGGGACGCGATCGCACTCTCGGTCGAAGAGTTGTTCCCGGACCGCATCGCATCGGTGTCGAGCTTCGGCTCGGAATCCGTCGTGCTGTTGCACCTGCTTGCCGAAGTCGACCCGACGGTGCCGGTCCTGTTCGTCGATACCGGCCGGCTGTTTCCCGAAACGATCGACTATCGGCATATGATTGCGCAGCGGCTCGGGCTTGGCGACGTTAGAACGATCCGTCCGGCGGAGGATCGGCTGGCGGCACTCGATCCGGTCAAGGCACTTTGGATGAACAACCCCGATCTTTGCTGCCGCATCAGAAAGATCGAACCGCTCGCTCACGCGATAAAGGGATTCGATGCCTGGTTCACCGGACGCAAGAAATTCCAAACCAATGCGCGTTCTCAGCTTCGCCTGTTCGAAGCGGACGGCCAGCGCATCAAGGTGAACCCGCTCGCCGATTGGACTGCGTCTGATCTGCTTGCCTATGCGGAAAAATACGACCTGCCGCCGCATCCGCTGGTCGCGAAAGGCTATCCGTCGATCGGCTGCGTTCCATGCACCGACCGGGTGCTGCCCGGCGAGGATCCGCGCGCCGGCCGGTGGCGCGGTTCGTCGAAGGATGAGTGCGGCATCCATTTCGGTCTCGAGAGCGACGGCAGCGGCATTTGAGCGAGATCTGGAAGAACGGCGTGTTCGCCGAGGACGATTGGATTCATGTCGCCGATGACGACGACGTTCCGGCCGGGAAGGCGGCTTTTGTCAGCCTGCCGCGCTGGCGATCGGAGCGGGAGTCGCTCGCCGGCCGCAACGCGCCGATCGGCCTCGTACTGGAGCCCGATGCGGATTGGCTCGACATCGCCGCCGACCTGCCGCGCTTCCCGGTGATCGCCATCGCCTTTCCGAAATACGCCGACGGGCGCGGCTTCTCGATCGCCCGGCTGTTGCGCGATCGTGACGGATATACCGGCGAGATCCGGGCTTTCGGCGATTACTTCACCGACCAGATGCCGTATATGCGGCGCGTTGGCATTGACGCATTCGTGATCAGCGATCCGAATGTGCGCAAGGCGCTCGAGCGGGGCGTATGGCCGGAGGTGCCTGTCTCCCTGCAGCCGGTTGACGACGCCCATGAGGTTCCGGCCGGAACCCGGCCCTGGGTGAGGCGGCCCGGCGGAGGCGGCGGTCAGGCTTCCTGAAGGAACCATTCAGACCCGGTTCACTGCCCGAGAAATAGCACCGGAACGTCGGGGGGGCGTCTCAGAGAGAGAGGACGTTCCGACAACGATGTTCGCATTCCTCAAAGTAGCCCGCGGCCTTGTGCTGGCTGCGGGTCTTGCCGCGTTGCCGCTGTCGGCGGCATTGGCGCAAGTCGGGCCGCGAATCGCGGTGCCAGAGCCTCCCGGGGGCTATCCCGGCCAGCCGGCCGGCGGCTTCGCAGGTTGCTACGGCATCAACGAGGATCTCTACGGTCCATACCGCATGAGCTTCTGCCTCAACCGCAACGGCAGCGGTTCCTACCGCGTCACCGGCGGCGGCCTGAATTGCGTTGGCTGGCTGAACTGGTGGGAACGCCGCGGCGGCGAAGCCCAAGTCAGCCTGCAATACACCTCCTGCGGGCGCGGCGTCGGCTGGAGCGCGGACACAATGGTGTGCGCAGTGCAGCAGCCGCAATGGCCGCCCTTCCCGCCTTGGGGCGGTTGGGGCTGGTTCTGGCAAGGCCAGCAGGGTCAGCCCGGCGCCCGGATCGCGGTGCCGGAACCGCAGCCGGGCAATTTCAGCCTCCGCTGCAGCTACCAGCCGGCGATCCGCGGCTATCAGCCGATCTCGGTGATCGCCAGCCGGGTGCGTTGACGCCGGCCAAGCTCGGCCCGCCGAAACCCGGCGGGCCGGGTCACTTCCGCATGTAGCGGCGCTTCAGGAGCGCATAGAGCGCGCGAATGGTCTGCGCCTCGCCGCCTTCCGGCCGGCCGGGCCGCGACGCCGGATTCCACGCGAAGATGTCGGCGTGCAACCATGAGATTCCCTCGCCGACAAAACGCGAAAGGAACAGGGCGGCGGTTATGGCACCGGCAAAGCCGGCTTTTCCGGCATTGTCGAGGTCGGCGACCTTGGATTCGATCATCGACGCGTAGGGCGCCCAGAGCGGCATCCGCCAGAGGGGGTCGGCCATTTCGGCGGCGGCCGACAAAAGCTCGCCGGCAAGCACCTCGTCGGCGGTGAACACGGCCGGCAGTTCCGGGCCGAGCGCGACCCGCGCCGCCCCCGTCAGCGTCGCGAAATCGATCAGGAGTTCAGGTTGCTCTTCCGACGCCAGCGCCAGCGCGTCGGCGAGTATCAGGCGTCCCTCGGCGTCGGTGTTGCCAATTTCGACAGTGAGACCCTTGCGACTCGTGACAATGTCGCCGGGTCGCTGCGCGGCGCCGGAAATTGCATTCTCGACCGCGGGAACGAGCAGGCGGAGGCGTACCGGCAAGGCGGCGCTCATGATCAACGAGGCGAGCGCCATCGCATTGGCGGCGCCACCCATATCCTTCTTCATCAGTTGCATTCCGGCCGCGGTCTTGATGTCGAGACCGCCGGTGTCGAAGCAGACGCCCTTTCCGACCAGCGTCACTTTCGGCGCGTCCGGATCGCCCCATCGGACGTCGAGCAGGCGCGGCTCTCTGCCCGGGGCAGCAGCGGCGCCGACGGCGTGGATCATCGGGAAGTTCTGCGACAGCAGATCGTTACCGAGGGTTTCCGCGTAGCCTGCTTCGTGATCGGCTGCGAGCTTTCGCATCGCCGCGGCGAGATCGGCCGGCCCCATGCGATTGGCCGGCGTGTTGACGAGATCGCGGACGAGCATCACCGCCGCCACGATGCGGCGGAGCTCGTCGCCATCGACCCCGTCCGGAACGGCGAGGCGGACATCCGGGACGTTATTCGGCGGCCTGGCGGGCGGATAGCGATAGCCGCCGAGCGCCGCGGCCAGACCGGCAAGGTCGGGGCGTTCGAAACCGGATGCCAGATGGTATGTGCCGGCCGGAAGCGACGCGAGCGCCCCGGCGGCGAACGGATCGGCGCCGCCCGCTTCGGCCTCGCCTAGGCCGAGCAGCACGGCCGACAACGACCCCGACTTGTCCGGCAACAGCGCAAAGCTGCCGGATCCGGCCTTGAACGCGGTCGATCCGATCCAGGCGCGGGCCGGGCTATCCAGCGACGCGGCGATTTCCGAAAGCGACGCGGGCGTGACCGCGTGAACGGGGACCCCGCCCCCGGCGCCCGGATCAATCAGGATGACCTTCGACAATTCGACCCCTCCTTGGCCCCGAGGAAATACCGGCCGGAGGCCGTCTTAACCATCCGTTAGGGTTAACACTTTATTGAGTTCCGTTGACGTGACGCTTTGCCCCGTTGATGACGGAGCCCGTACCCGATGCCCATTGCGTTCCCGGCCCGTGCCGGATTCCGGCCGCTCAGGCGGCGGCTGCTCCAAGGCAGCGTGCTTGTTTCGCTGGCGCTGTCCGTGCCGCTCGCGGCCTGTGCCGGTCCACGGTCCGCCGCCGTCGATCCGGCCCCGACCGGCGCGATAGCCAATCCGACGACGCCCGACGAGATCGACACGGCACTCGCCTATTGGGATGCGCGCTATGCCGAGAATCCCGACGATCGCCACAACGCCTACTACTACGCCAACGTCCTCATAAGGCTGAATCGCTTTCAGCAAGCCTACGCGGTCCTGCAGAGGGCAACCCTCGCCTATCCGGAAGACCGCGAGATCATGGCGGCCTATGGAAAGACGCTGGCCAATCTCGGCCAGTTGAGCGAGGCGCTGACGATCATACGGCGGGCCCAGCAGCCGGAGCGCCCGGACTGGCGGCTCCTCTCGGCCGAGGCGGCGATCCTCGATCAACTCGGCGAGGTCGCACAGGCGCGCGCACTCTACTATCAGGCGATCGACATTGCTCCCGGCGAGGCGTCGTTGCTTTCCAACCTCGCAATGTCCTTCGTCCTCGGAGGCGATCTCCCCTACGCCGAACAATTGCTGCGCCAGGCCGTGGCGCTGCCGACGGCCGACAGCCGCGTAAGGCAGAATCTTGCTCTCGTCGTCGGCCTCCAGGGCCGTTTCGAGGAAGCCGAGGAGATCGCACGCCGCGAACTGTCGCCGGAACAGGCCGAAGCAAACATCGCCTATCTCCGGGCGATGCTCGCCAGCCCCGATGCGTGGACGCAGCTCGCCGAGGGACAGGGCGCGATCTAGCCCACAGAAGTGAATGGGATGCGGGCCAAAGGGGTGACTCGGCCGCAGGCGCCTAGATGATGCCCTGATCCATCAGCTGGATGGCGGCCGGGCCAAGGATCACGCCGAACAGCACCGGCAGGAAGAACACGATCATCGGCACCGTCAGTTTCGGCGGCAGCGCTGCCGCCTTCTTCTCCGCCTCGTTCATGCGGATGTCGCGGTTTTCCTGGGCCATCACACGAAGCGACTGTCCGATCGGCGTACCGTAACGTTCGGCCTGAACCAGAGCCATCGTTACCGCCTTCACGCCGTCAAGGCCGGTGCGCGCCGCGAGGTTCTCGTAAGCGAGCCGGCGGTCGGGCAGGTAGGACAGCTCCGCGGTGGTCAGCATCAGTTCTTCAGCGAGCTCCGTCGACTGCGTGCCGATTTCCTCTGAGACGCGCCTGAAGGCAGCCTCGACCGACATGCCGGATTCAACGCAGATCAGAAGCACGTCCAGCGCATCCGGCCAGGCGCGTTTCACCGACGTCTGGCGCTTTTGGGCGCGATTGCGAACGTAGAGGTTCGGCGCGTAAAAGCCGATATAGGCGATCAGCACCGCGATGACGATCTTGAACAGCGGCGGCTGATCATACTCGCCGACGAAGAACAGGTAGATGATGGCAGTCGCAAACAGCACCACCGGCAGCATCAGCCTGGCGAAGAGGAACACAGTCAGCGGCGCCTGACCTCGATAACCGGCCATGCGCAGCCTGGCGATGGTTCCCTCATCGGCCAGCGCGCGCCGGAGATTGAAACCTTCGACGATTCGCCGGACATATTGTGTCGCCTCGACGTTGCGAAGATTGGCCCGCTTGTTCTGTTCCTGGGCGAGCTTTGCGCGCTCGCGGGCCCGGATCTCCTCGCGCTCCGTCGCCACGGTCTTGATGCGCCGCGCCAGCTTGTCGGTTGCAAGCAGCGGCATCGTCAGGGTGACGATCGTGGCAACGACCGCGACTGCCGCCAGCGCGGCGATCATGATCTGCGGATCGGTGATGGTCTCTACGATTGTCTCGAACATGGCCTAGAAGTCGAAGTTGATCATCTTGCGCATCACGAACACGCCGATGGCCATCCAGAGCGCGGAGGCGACCAGGATGGCGTTGCCGACCGGTTCGGTGAACAAAGCTGTGATGTAGTCGGGACTGGTAAGGTAGACGAGGACCATGACGGTGATCGGCAGCGCGCCGATGATCACCGCGGAAGCCTTGGCTTCCATGCTCATCGCCTTGATCTTGCCGCGCATCTTGGCGCGCTCGCGCAGCACCTTCGACAGATTGCCCAGGGCCTCAGACAGGTTGCCGCCGGCCTGTTGCTGGATCGTGACGGCGATCGCGAAGAAGTTGGCCTCGGGGATCGGCATCCGCGCCGGAAGCTCGGCGATCGCTTCGGCCACGGTCAATCCCATTGCCTGGCGCTCGTGGATGGTCCGGAACTCGCTGCGTACCGGCTCTGCCGATTCATTGGCGACGATCCGCAGGCAGTCGTTGAGCGGCAGTCCGGCCTTCACGCCACGGACGACGACATCGACAGAGTTGGGGAACTCGCGGACAAACGCCTTGAACCGCCGCTTGCGGAGGAAGTTCACGAACCAGATCGGGAAGCCGAGCGCGCCGGCCGCGCCCAGACCGGCGCTGACATAAATCGGCGCGCCGGCGAGCCAGGAAACGACAAAAAACACCGATCCGATGATGGCGCTGAACACGAAAAAGAGCGTACGCGACCAGGAGAGCCCGGCCTGCTCGATCCGCAGCTCCAGCGGAGGCGACGAGCGGCTGCGTGCCTTCGCCTGCTCCTTTATCTCCAATTCCCGCAGCGACTCCTGGACGGCCCGTCGCCGTTTCGCCGCCGTGTCCACCGCCCGGCTGACCGGCGCCGCGATGCCTGTGTTCTGCTTGACCTGACTGAGCCGCCGTTCCGCGACGCTGACCGACCGCACTCGGCTGTAGAACAGGGCATAAACCAGGCCGCCAACGGCAAGCGCGGCGAGCACCGCCAGGACGATCACCGTCATCTGCGGCGTGAGGAAGTCGCTCATGGCGACATCGCCTGCGAAGTGGCCGACGCGTCGATCGCCGAGGCCAGCTTGTGCTCGAGATTGTAGTAGCGTGCACGATCCCAGAATGCCGGGCGGCCGATGCCGGTCGAAACATGCGCGCCGAGAATGCGGCCGTTGGCGTCTTCACCGGAGATCTCGAACCGCAGGAGATCCTGGGTGATAATAACCTCGCCTTCCATGCCGGTGACTTCGGTGATGTGGGTGATCTTGCGCGTCCCGTCACGCATGCGCGACACGTGCACAATGACGTCCATGGAGGTCGAGATCATCTCGCGGATGGTCTTGGCCGGCAGGTTGAACCCGCCCATCGTGATCATCGATTCAATACGCGACAACGCCTCGCGCGGGGAGTTCGAATGGAGCGTGCCCATCGAGCCGTCGTGGCCGGTGTTCATCGCCTGCAGCAGGTCGAACGCCTCCGGTCCGCGCACCTCGCCGACGACGATCCGCTCGGGACGCATACGCAGGCAGTTGCGGACGAGATCACGCATCGTCACCTGACCCTCGCCTTCGATGTTGGGCGGACGGGTCTCGAGCCGAACGACGTGGGGCTGCTGCAGCTGCAGTTCGGCGGCATCTTCGCAGGTGATGATGCGCTCGTCGGCGCCCATGTAGAAGGTCAGGCAGTTCAGGAGTGTCGTTTTGCCCGAGCCGGTACCGCCGGAGACCAGGACGTTGATGCGCGCCTGGGCAATGACCTCCAGGATTGCCGCACCCTCCGGCGTGATCGTGCCGAAGCTGACCAACTGATCGAGGGTGAGCTTGTCTCGGCGAAACTTTCGGATGGTGAGCGTCGGGCCGTCGATCGACAGAGGTGGAGCAATGACGTTGACGCGCGATCCGTCCGGCAGACGGGCGTCGCAGATCGGATTGGCTTCGTCGACACGGCGGCCGACCTGGCTGACGATCCGCTGGCAGATGTTCATCAGTTGGACGTTGTCGCGGAAGCGGATCGACGTGTCCTGAACCTTGCCGCCAACTTCGATGTATGTCTTGTTGGCGCCGTTGACCATGATGTCGGCAATATCGTCGCGGGCGAGCAGCGGCTCAAGCGGTCCGAGACCCAAGACGTCGTTGCAGATATCCTCGAGCAGGTCTTCCTGCTCGGAGATCGACATGACGATGTTCTTGAGGCTGATAATGTCGTTGACGATGTCGCGAATCTCTTCGCGCGCCGATTCGATCTCGAGCTTGGCGAGCTGCGACAGATCGATGGTGTCGAGCAACGCGGCAAAGATCGTCGACTTGACGTCGTAATAGTTCTCGGAGCGTTGCACCGCGGAGCCGCCGCTGCCGGAACGCGGGGCCGCGGCCGGGTCCGGCCGCGGCGGCTCGGGCTTCTGCGGCGCTGCCTGCTTCGGCTCGGGGGCCGGCTTCTTGGCGGGGGGACTACTTGACCTGGCGGGCGCGGCCGGCCGCGGCTGCGGCGTCGGCTTCGCCTCGCGCGGCTCAAAGTTGTCCGTACCTGGTACTCCACGACGTCCGAACATGGTTTACCTCGACGAGCCGCCCTTCTTGCCGCGAATGCGCGAGAACAGGCCTTGCCGTCTGGCGCGGCGGATCTCGGAGCGTCCTGAAACCGCCTGCGCGATGACATTGAACGATTCGGCGATCGAACTCTTCGGATCGACCTCGGCGATGACCTGGCCGTTGTTGGCTGCCGTGCCGAACAGATGCGCATCGAACGGAATGACCGCGATGGGCTCGACGTCGATCGCCTTGGCAAACTCGTCGACCTTGATCTCGGGGCGCTTGGACATACCGACCTTGTTGATCACCAGCAGCGGCGGCCGGTCGTTCTTGCGAACCTGTGAGAGCATGTCGAGCATGTTCTTGGCGTTGCGGAGGTTGGCGAGATCCGGCTCCACGGTGATGACGATGTCGTCGGCGGCGACCAGAGTGTGCTTTACCCAGCCGGACCACATATGCGGCAAGTCGATGACGACGGTCGGCACGCTCGCCTGAGCCAAATCGATCACCGGCTCGATTGCCGTTTCGCCGAGGTCGAAAGTGCGATCGAGCGTCGCCGGCGCGGCCAAAAGGCTGAGGTGATCGGTGCAGCGGGCCAACAGCCGGTCGAGGAAGACGTCGTCGAGGC
>CAYOBK010000229.1:0-5290 GCA_964402275.1 uncultured Bauldia sp. | reverse complement strand
CCGAACGGCGCTGGCAAGACCACGCTGTTGCACATGCTGACCACATTGGTCGAACCCAGCATGGGTTCCGCCCGGGTGATGGGGCTTGATGTCGTCCGGCAGGCCAAGGCCGTCCGCTGGCAACTCGGAATGGTGTTCCAGGATCCGGCCGTCGACGAGCGGCTGAAGGCGTCGGAGAATTTGAAGATCCACGCCGTTCTCTATGGCATTCCACGGTCGCAGCGGCCCGACGCCATCCGGCGCGCTATGGAATGGGCGCAGCTGACAGAGACCGAGAAGCGGCGCGTCGGAACGTTCTCGGGCGGCATGAAACGCCGGCTGGAACTGGCGCGGGCGCTGATGCACGGGCCGAAGGTGCTGTTTCTCGACGAACCTACGATCGGCCTCGACCCGCAGGGTCGGCGGAACCTTTGGGAGCGCATCGATACGCTGCGCGAGCAGGGCATGACTGTGTTCATGACGACGCACAATCTGCCCGAAGCGCAGTCATGCGACCGCGTCGGCATCATCGATCACGGCAAGCTGATCGCGATCGGCCCGCCGGATGACCTAATCAAGGAGTATGGCGGCTCGGACGACGCGGACCTCGAAGACGTCTTCATTCGGCTGACAGGCCATCAGCTCCGCGACGAGGTCGCCACCGCGCGCGACCGCCTGGTGAGCTTCGCCAAAAAGGGCGGGGAACATACACGATGACCGAGCTGGCCCAACCGCAAACCGCTCCTTTCGTCGCGACGCAGACTGCAACGACGCGGTCGTGGATGGACATCTCGCCGTCCGTGGTCATCGTCATGTGGCAGCGCGAGATGCTGCGGTTCTTCCGCGACCGCTCGCAGATTTTCGGGGCGATATCGCGAACCATCCTGTGGCTCCTGATCCTCGGCTTCGGGCTCGGCGCGGCGCTCCGCGAGGTCGAGGGCTACACCTACGCGCAGTATGTGCTCCCGGGCGTGATCGTCCTGAACGTGCTGTTCGCGTCGATGCAATGCGCGATATCGCTGGTGTGGGACCGCAATGTCGGTCTCCTGCGCGAAGTGATGGTATCGCCGGCGCCGATCCTGTCGATCACCCTCGGCAAGGTGTTCGGCGGCGCGTCAATCGCCGTCGTTCAGGGCTCGATTCCGCTCATCGTGGCCCCGTTCATCGGCGTCGACCTGCCGTTCTTCACCATTGTCTCCTGCTGGGTGGTGATGTTCTTCATGGGCGTCCTGGTGACGTCGATCGGCGTCTTCATCGCTTCTAGGATGCGGACCTTCGAGGGGTTCGGGGCGATCTCGAACGGCCTGATCCAGCCGCTCTACTTCCTGTCGGGTTCGATCTTTCCGCTCAAGGGCGTCGTCGGCGGCGTCGGGTTCACGCAGATCACCGACGAAACGCGCCGGCTGCTGCGCCAGCAAGGCGTGATGAATCTCGGCGCGAGCTGGTTCATCGAACTGCCCTGGTGGATCCAGGCCTTCGTTTACGCCAATCCGGTCAGCTACGTGCTGGATCTCCTTCGCTACATCCTGCTCGATTTCGAGCAATTGTCGCTGACTGCCGATTTCCTCGTCACCTTTGTCCTGCCGTTGTTCGCCGTTGTCCTGGCGGCTTGGTCCATGGGCCGGATGCTCAAAGGCGTTGCCGGCAGACCGGTGCCTAGACGAAAACCACAGATGGCTGCCTGAAGGCGCGGCGGGCGCGCCGGGCCCGCGCTGGTATCGACGTCAGAGGCCCAAACTCTCAGATGACAGCGGTTCTCGTAACACGATCAATGTCTTGGCCGATCGGCCATCCGACCTTCAACCGGCGCGGGGCCTGCGATATCTTCGGGACGACGGGCACAGGCGAACCAGGATTCGGCGGCCGAGGGTGAGACCAGGAAAGATCACGTTCGGCCGGCGGGCGCGCGGCCTCGCCGGGTCCGCCCTTGCCGTCCTGTTGTGGCCGGTCGGGGCCGTTGCGCAGGATGCGCCGCTCCTCTCGGATTTTGACGGCGACGGGTTCGACGAGCTCGTGATCGCGATCCCGGGGCGAACCGTCGATGGTGTCGCCGCCGCCGGCGCCGTGATCGTCGTGCCGGGCAGTCGCGAGGGCATCGATCCCTTCGCCGCGAGCATCCTGCTGCATCGCGGAGTGGGCGCAATCCCCGGCGATCCAACCGGCGGTGAGCAATGGGGAGCGGTCTTCGAGACCGCCGACTTCAACAACGACGGGTTCCACGACCTCGCGATCGGCTCGCCGGGTGCGACCCTGGACGGCGAGGCCGGACGCGGCGATGTCGTGATCTTCTTCGGTTCGAGCCGGGGCCTTCGTATCGATGTCGTCCAGCATCTGGTGCCCGCGCCCGATCTTGGCGCCGCCGCCTTCGGCGCGTCGCTGCAAGTCGGCTTGTTCAGCGGGGATCCCTTTGCCGACCTCGCGGTCGGCGCGCCGGGGGCCTTCGACGGCGCCGGCGCCGTGCTCGTGTACGAGTCGGACGTGCTCGGCCGGCTTACCGGTCCCGTCGTCCTGCGGGCGGGCGCGGGGGACGAGGGTGGCTTCGCCGGCCTCGGGTTCGGCTCCGCGCTTGCCGCCGGCGCCTTCACCGGCGGTGCCGGTGGCGGCGATGAATTGGCCATCGCCGTCGCGTCCGGCGACGCCGGTATTCCGGGCCGTATCTATTTCGCGCGGCTCGACGGAACACCGCCCACGCTCGGCATCGGCATCGGCGATTTTGTTTCGCTGGCACTTGAATCGGACGTCGTCTCGGGCGGTGGGCTCACGGCGCCGCAGCTGGTTGCGGGGGACTTCGATGCCGACGGCCGGGACGGCCTTGCGGTCGGGCTACCGGAGGCCGACGTGCTGGACGAGGGCGAAACCGTTGGCAGAGGCGGCGCGATCGCCTTGTTCGACGGCGCCATCGCGGAGCCGTTCCCCGCGACGCCGGAGGTGTGGCTTCAGAGCCAGTCCGGCTTTCAGATGACGATCGACGCGGACGACGAATATGGCGGCGTGCTGGCGGTCGGCGATTTCAACGGCGACGGATTCGAGGACCTCGCGATCGGCGTTCCGCTGGAGGACGATATCGGCCTGGACGATCGCGGCCTGGTGCACGTCCTTTACGGGACGGCCGAGGGATTCGTCACGACGAACCGCGTGAGCTTTCACTTCGATCTGGAATATATCGGCTTCCGGACGATGTTCGGCGATCTGGGCGATAGCAGCGCCAACGACATGTTCGGCGCGGCGCTCGGCGTCGGCGATTTCAACGGCGACGGGCGCCATGATCTGGCGATCGGGATTCCGGGCAAGGTGGGCCCGGACGGCGAAGCCGATGTCGGCTGGGTCCTCGTCCTCAATGGCGGCCAGCAAGGCGCGACGACGGCGTTCGCGCGCCTGGTGGCCTATAGGACACTGACGGGTCTTGATCTTGCTCCCGGTGCGGGCGACCGGATGGGCGTGACGCTGGGCGGAGGCGCGGCGGATTGCTGGCGCGGGTCGCTGTGCCGAAGGTTGCGCATGCCGGAATAGCGCGATTGACGGGGCAAGATCCGTGCGAGGTCAGAAGCGGCAGGCTGTCGCGTCGGATCCGTCGCCGATCTGATCCAGCCACGCGACCGGATCGCTCCCGGCGTCGCCGGAAGGAAGCGTCTCCCGGACGTTCGCGACGCGTAGCCTTGATTCAAGCTGGACACCGACAAGGGCGTCCTCGACCTCGTAGTCAGGGTCGATCTCGATCGCATAAACCGGCTGGCGAAGCTGGTGGTCCCACGGCCGGAACGACGATCCGGCACCCTTGAGCAAATCGAATTCGGTCGCCGGATCCTCAAGGTGCGAAACGATGGCGTCGAGCTCCTTGCTGCCGGTTGCCAGGACGGTCTCGAGGATGACTTTGACCGCGTGGAAGGACGACCATGCGGTAGGATCGGTGACCGAGGCGAAGCGCGTGAGATAGATCTCGTTGAACGCTCCGGCGCCGTCCGATTCCAAGGTCGGGTCCCAAAGCTGAAAGCGGTCGACCGGCGTGTAGCCGCGGGTGATCTGACGCAGCGCCAGCACAAAATCGCGCGTCTGGCTCGTCGGATCCGGAAACGGGACGACCGCGGCGCCGATTTGTGCGGCGTCCAACTGGCCGAAGAACGCTATCTGGTCTATCGAGTTGAGCAGCACAAGAACGGCATCGGCGCCCGCCCGGCGCGCCTGCTCGATCTCGTTGAAATATATCGGTTGCTCCGGAATGACCGCAGCCGCCCCGACCGCCTCGCCGCCCTGTCCATGGCTGGTGATCGCCCGTACGGCGGTCATCTGCCGGTTCTGGCCGCGCGCGTCATTCTCATAGACGACGAACCAGCGCCGGTGGCCATGCGCCGCGGACCAGATGACCATGGCGTCGAGATACATCGCGTCGCTCGCCTCCAAATGGAAGACGTTTCGGCTGCAACTGCCGTTGCGGAAGGCGCCATCAGGCGTTCCGACGTTGAACAGCGGTATGCCCGCGCGCTCGGCGATCGGGACCAGCACCTCGAGTTGGCCGTCGCCGACGCCGCCGAGCAGAGCATCGACCCGGTCGAGCTCGACCAGGCGCTCACCGGCGCGGATTGCCGCCGCCGGAGTCGGCGAACTGGCCTGGAGCACCTTCAGTTCGATGCCGCCTTGCGCGGCCTGATCGCCGATGCGCTGCTCCGCCAACAGCGACCCCTGTCGGGCGCCGTCGCCGGTGAAGTCGTTGATCGAGGTGAGGACGCGACCGAGCCCGCTGCGCGAAGGAAAGACCGCGCCGATCTTGAGCGTGTCGACGCCGGGCTGCGCGCGTGCAGGCGCGCCGATAATTCCGGCCGCGACCGTGGCTGCCCCGGCGGCGAGCATCTGCCGTCTTGTCGGGAGCCAGACCACTACGGGACCTCGATCGTCGGGGTGGGCCGCGCGAGGGGCATTGTCGGGATATTGTATTCCTCGAGCACGGCGTAGATGTCGTCCCAGCGGTTGGCGAGTGCGATGTCGATGGCGTCACGAAGGGATTCGTCGCCCAGCCGGACGCCGACGGAGATGTTGATGTACATCGGCGTGAACGGCGGATCGAAGGGCGGCACGGGCTGCACCACCAATTCGACGTCCTGGCGTGCGGCGTAGTACCCGGCCGCCGGGCCCCAGACGATCGCGACGTCGATGTCGTTGTTGGCGACAGCCTCAATGGCCGGCGCCAACGGGTGCTCCGTCCCTCCGACGTAGTTGAATTCCTCGACCGCTTCGCCGAGGTCGCGGCGCATCAGGGCCTGATGCGTGGGGCCGAATGTCGGCTGCACGCCGAGCCGGAGTTCGCGGAGGATCGGAT
>CAYOBK010000228.1:0-3979 GCA_964402275.1 uncultured Bauldia sp. | reverse complement strand
CGGCTGGCGCTGACCGGGCTCGAACAGGGGCCCGAGCTGGCCGCACTGCTGCCGCTTATTGGGCGTAATAATACGCTGGACCGATTAGCCGCAGCCCGTCATCCGTGACCATCACGGTGTTGGCGTCGGCGACGTCACCTAGCGTGAAGGCGCCGGGCACGAACGCCCCGAGCCGGTTGGCGATCGTTTCAGGATCCTCGGTAGGCTCGGGCCGCTGCACCGGCATGGGCATCGCCGCGACCGCGGCGATCGCCGCGGCGGCCTCGGGTCCGATCGGGGTAAATCGCGGCATCTCGCCGGCAGCTACGATCCGGGTCGCCGGCTGGCAGCCGCATTCGGGATTATAGGCCTCTCGAAAGGCAAAGGCGTTCGGCAGAAGCGTGTATGGCTGGCCGTTGATCGATACTGCGGTCTCAACCGGAGCGCCGGGATTTTGGTGGTAATAGAGCGTCGCTCCGGGGCACTGCGCCTGGCAGGTGCGCTGATCGGCCTCGAACTGCGCCGGCGTGGTCGAGAAGCTGATCGGAAAATAGTAGCCGTCGCAGGGTCTGACACACAGAGTGCGATAGGTGACCACGAGCGGGCCCGGATTCCCGATCACCACGTTCTGCGGCGGGCCGAACAGGCGGTCGATCAGCCGTCCGCCACCCTGATTGGCGTAGGGCTCGTACTGAGGCCCGCAATTGTTCGCCGCAAGCGACCGAAGCAGGTTGTTGCGCTCAGCCGCGCTCTGGTTGGGATTGAACGACTGCAGCTGTTGCTGCAAACGCGTCAGTTCGGCCAGCATGGCGTCGAGCTGGGCCCGCGTCGTTTGGCAGCCGGGCGGCACCTGGAGGCGGAACAAGCGCGGAATGCACCCGGCCTGGTCGGCCTGCCGGTAGGCGGCGTCGTAGCTCGCCCTGGCCCGTTCATATTGCGCCACGACCGCCCGATAGGCCGCCTGGTTGTCCTGCCGCTCCAGGGCCGCGAGCTGCGATTCGAGCTGGAGGCAGACCTGTTGCGACACCGCCGGCGGGGCAAGCAGAATGGCCGAGCCCATGACGCCGGCGAGGCCGAGAAACGTCCGCCAGTTCATTTGATTGCGCACCTCCGGTGCCCCGCCACACTTGTACGACAATCACGCTTGCCCGGCCAAGTGGGCAGCGGCCGACGCGGCAGAACGCGGCGGGGACAGACGTGCCTGCGGCGACTCGGAGACTAGCATTGGCGCGCCGCTGCCGCTAAAAAGCGCCGAAAGGGCGGGCGGCCGCGAAGTGCGGGCTCGGTTTGGGGAGACGGAACGGTGGTTTTCGAGCGGATCGACAAGGGCCTGAAGCCCTGGCACGTCATTACCTTCCTGGCCATTGCCATTGGCCTCGGCGCGATCATGGGGCTGTCGACCGTCCCGCATATCCGCGACATCGCGGTCGGCGGCGGCGCGGTCCAGATATTCGACCTCCATTTCGGCGGCTATCACTACGAGGAAGCGCTGGAGGTCCTCACGGGACTCGGCGAAGAGGCGCGGTCCTACTACGGCGCTCCGCATCTGATCATCGATACGCTGTTCCTGCCTTTCCTGTTCCTCGGCGTTGCCAGCCTTTTCCTTTGGCTGACCAGGCCGGGCCAGCGGTTTGCCGTGCCGCTCCATGAGAACATCCGCCTGGTGGTCGTCGCGCTCGCCTTCGTCGGAATGGTCTCTGATCTTATGGAGAACATCGGCGTGTGGATCATCCTCGGCACCGCCGACGATCCGTCGACCGGCATTGTGGCGATGTCGGGCATATTTACCGGCGTGAAATGGCTGGCGCTGTCCGCCGCGATGGCCGCGCTGGTGGTAACGATCATCATCGCCCTCATTCGCGGCGTCAGCAGCCAGGAGACGGCCGCCGCCTGAGGGTGGCGACAGGTGGAATCGGCGTCGGGCTTGACGCCGAACCGCCAATGGGACAAGACCTTGGCCATGAAGACGGCCAAGTCGCTTTCGCGCGCGATTAACATTTGCGGGTGCATTATCACCGGCTAGCAAGCTGCTGGCTGAGGCCGTCCCCTCCTGAACTTCTTTCAAGATCGAGTTGGGCGCCCCGGCCGGCGGGCTAGGGAGCTTGTTGAATTGTCCGACCGATCGGTCCCCGGCTTCAAAGGCCTCCGGCTCAGCAACACGCTGACGCGGGAGAAGGAAGACTTTGTCCCGCTCGATCCCGCCAATGTGCGGATGTATGTCTGCGGGCCGACCGTCTATGACCACGCTCATATCGGCAACGCGCGGCCGCTGATCGTCTTCGACGTGCTGTTCCGGCTTCTCCGCGATCTCTATGGCGCCGAGCATGTCACCTATGTCCGCAACATCACCGACGTCGACGACAAGATCAACGCGCGGGCTGCGGAGGAATATCCCGGCCTGCCGCTGAACGAGGCGATCCGCAAGGTCACCGAGGAGACTGGGCGGCAGTTCCAGGAAGACGTGGCGGCGCTCGGCTGCTTGCCGCCGACGCACGAGCCGCGGGCGACGGAGCACATTTCCGGCATGGTGGCGATGATCGGGGAACTCGTCGCCAAGGGACACGCCTATGCCGCCGAAGGGCACGTCCTGTTCGACGTCCACTCCTGGAAGTCGGCCGACGGCAAACTCGAATATGGTCGCCTCGCCAACCGCTCGCTCGACGATATGATCGCCGGCGCCCGCGTCGAGGTCGCGCCCTACAAGCGCGATCCGATGGATTTCGTGCTGTGGAAGCCGTCAAGCCCCGGCGAGCCGGCCTGGCCGTCGCCTTGGGGGAAGGGCCGTCCGGGCTGGCATATCGAGTGCTCGGCGATGGCAGGCCACTATCTCGGCGACGCCTTCGACATCCACGGCGGCGGCGTCGATCTCGTCTTCCCGCATCATGAGAATGAACTGGCGCAATCGCGCTGCGCCCACGGCACCGAAATCATGGCCAAGTATTGGCTCCACAACGGCTATCTTCAGGTCGAAGGCGAGAAGATGTCGAAGAGCCTCGGTAACTTCGTCACAATCAAGGAGGTCCTCAAAGACTGGCCGGGCGACGTGGTCCGGTTGAACATGCTGCGAACGCACTACCGACAGCCGATGGACTGGACTCTCGGCGGCCTGAAGGAAGCCGCGTCGGTCCTGGACACCTGGTACGAGGTCTCCGGCAAGACGGAAACGGGTGAGGTCAACTGTGCCGACGTGACCATTGCGCTGCTGGACGATCTCAACACCCCTCGCGCGATAACGGCCCTTCATGAGCTGCGGAAGCCCGCGTCGGAGGGTGCTCGCGGCGCGCAGGCATCGCTGCGGGCAGGGGCCGCCATGCTTGGGCTGCTGGGGCGGTCGGCCGATGAGTGGCGTACGCGCCGCCGCCGGCTGGACTCAGGTAGTGCCGAAATCGTCGAGGCGCGGATCGCCGCCCGCGCGGCCGCCCGCAAGGCGAAGGATTTCGCCGAGGCCGATCGCATCCGCGCCGAGCTCGAGGCGATGGGCGTCCAGCTGATGGACCGGAAGGATCCGGCGACGGGGGAAGTCACCACCGAATGGGAGGTCCGGCGATGACGGACCCAGTTGCCTCCTTTTTCCCTCCCCTTGAGGGGGAG
The DNA here is from genome assembly GCA_964402275.1 of uncultured Bauldia sp. Classification (GTDB taxonomy): domain Bacteria; phylum Pseudomonadota; class Alphaproteobacteria; order Rhizobiales; family Kaistiaceae; genus JADLGL01. Next base: position 409 of record CAYOBK010000228.1, on the reverse strand, counting down.
GGTAGGGAGGGGGGTGTGATGCCGCACCGGCCCATCAGCATCGGCAAGAGAAGCAGCGCGCGCCGACTTAGGACAGAGATGACCGATGCCGAGCGGATGCTTTGGCACGTGCTTCGGGCGCATCGCCTGGCTGGCCTTTCGTTCCGACGCCGGGCGCCGATTGGGCATTTCATTGCAGACTTCGTCAGTCATCGCGCGCGGTTGATCATTGAGGTCGATGGCGGTCATCACGCCGAGAGTTCGACCGACCCCCGGAGGGATGCTTGGTTCGCGGCGCGCGGCTATGCCGTGCTGCGGTTCTGGAACAACGACGTCCTGAGCAACATCGAGGGAGTCACAAGGAGAATCCTTGAGGCGATAACACATCGAGTGTGGGAGCAGGCCGATACCCCCCGCCCCGCGGGGGCGG
>CAYOBK010000227.1:0-2266 GCA_964402275.1 uncultured Bauldia sp. | reverse complement strand
CAAGGCGGGTCGCTATCGGCCGGACCCTTTGGGTTTCGCGGCGGCCCGATCGGCATCCCGCACCGCGGCTGGCTCGCCCGCCACGGCCGCCTTTCGTCGCTTGAGGTTACGCCGGAGCTGGTCGGCAAGACGCTTGCGCCTCGCCTCCGCGGAGCCGCCCTTGCCTCCGTCCCGTGCCGATTTCCCGCTCACATCCGAAGTACCCCGCAGCGATGGGCGACGCCACGCGCGCTGCTTGCCCGGCCAAAGTGGCTATGGCACTAGTGCCGGCGCGCGGAAAGCCCCGAGGCCGTCCGCCATCCAACGCTGCCGTAGCTCAGTGGTAGAGCACTCCCTTGGTAAGGGAGAGGTCCACAGTTCAATCCTGTGCGGCAGCACCAGCCCCGTTCAATCCGATTTGGCCGTCGCGGCCGCGCCACATCATATGGTCCGGCATATGGTCAGACGCCGCGGCGCGATGGCTCGCGAAGAATCGTGTCGGGCACAGCAACTCTGACGGAGCACGGGCGCCATCGATAACTGCGTGGCGGCAGGACGGGGATCCGGCGTACCGGATCCCCTTTCTTCGCTGCGCCTGGCTAGTTGCCCGCCACCGCGGTCGGCAGGGCGAACACATAGAGCGTCGCTCCGCCGCGGTTGAACCGGCCTTCGGCCACTTCCGCCGTGTTCGGGTTGACGCTGGGGTTGGACCGCGTCGAGCCGATGACGGCGAGATACTGCTGACCGTCATGCATGTAGGTGATCGGCGAGCCGGAGAAACCGGTGCCGGTCTTGAAGTTCCACAGCTCTTCGCCGGTCGCGGCGTCGTAGGCGTGGAGCGCGCCGGTCGCGCGGCTGCCCTGGAAGATCAGCCCGTTCGCGGTGCCCATGATGGACGCCCGGTTGTTGGCTCCGTAGAAGTCGGCCGTCCAGACCGTCCGGCCGGCAACGACGTCATTCGCCTGCAGCATCGAGGTGATGTCCGTCGTCGGCGCGTTCCAGAGCTGCTCCCAGGTGTACTGGGTGCCGTTCATCGGAACGCCCTCGCCGAACCAACGGTTGCCGTTGGATGCCGCACCGGCGCCGCGATTGAGCGTGTAGCCCTCGCCCGCGACGTACTCGCCCTCGAACACCACCTGCGTCGAGCAGGAGGTGTTGGTTGCCGAGTAGACCATGTTGAGCTGAGGATTCCACGTGTCCAGGGTCCAGTTGCGTGCGTCGGTACCGGGGCAAACCTCGACTTCCGTCCCGGTGTAGTCGTCACGCGCCTCGGCGCCCGGCATCTGGAACGCCGTGTAGCGTTCGCGATCCTCGCGGTTGGTGAACGGCCAGTTCTCGTAGCTGTAATACGGCAGGCCATTGTCCATGTTGAAGCCGAGGATCACGTCGCTCATGGTGTGTATGAACGGCTCACGGAGCATTTCGCCGGTCTCGCGATCCCAGACCATTACCCAGCCTGTGCGCGAGGCATTCAGGACCGCGTCCTGACCATTGAAATCGATCAGGATGTGCGGCGTCGTCATGTCGAGATCCCACGGATCGGCGGGAACCTGGTTGGCGGCCCAGATCAGTTCGCCGGTGGTGGCATCGCGGGCGATGGTCGAGGCGCAGAAATTATTGAAGTAGTCCACCATGTTGCCGTTGTCGTCGAGATTCACTACGCCCCATTCGCGGCGGTAATCCGGGTTCCAGGGGCCGCAATTGCCGGTCCCGTAGAAGAACATGTTCCGCTCGACGTCAGCGCTCATGTAGCTCCAAGACGTTCCGCCGCCGCGCCGCCAGGAGTCACCGAACCAGGTGTCAAGGGCCGGATTGTCCATCTGCATGTAGGCGTATTGCGGATTGAACCTCGGGCCGATGCCGACCTCGTTGTTCGGGCCCATATTGTACATCACCCACTGGGTCTGGCCGTCATTGATGTCGAAGGCCGAAACCTTGCCGCGGACGCCGGATTCGCCGCCCTCATTGCCGATGATGTAAAGGTCGCCGATCACGATGCCGTTGCCGGCGGCGTGTTCGCGGATGGAAACGTCGGCGCCGACGGCCCGCCACAGCGGCTCGCCGGTCTCGGCGTCAAGCGCGAAGGCCTGGCCGTCGAGCGTGTGGAAGAAGATCTTGCCTTCGGCGAAGTGGATGCCGCGGGTCTGATCGCCGCAGCAGGCGGTCAGCGCGCCTTCGCGGTCCATGTCCGGACGGAACTCCCAGAGGATGTAGCCGTCGCGGTTGAGGTCGATCGCGACAACGAAGACGTTCTGATTGGCTCCGTCGGCGGCGTTGACCGGGGACA
>CAYOBK010000226.1:0-7838 GCA_964402275.1 uncultured Bauldia sp. | reverse complement strand
TCTCTGAGCCCGGGCGTGTTCGGCGACGAGACGTTGATCGCGAGATAGGACGCGATGTCGGCGAATGTTTCGATGCCCGCAACGTAGTCGGCAAAGCGGTCGGAAGCGGTCCGGTTGGCGCCGACATTGACGCCGACAATGCCGCGCGGCCGGTCGCGCCACAGCCGCTCATGCACGATTTGCATGCCGTCATTGTTGAAACCGAGTCGGTTGATGATCGCGCCGTCGCTCTCCAGCCTGAACATGCGCGGCTTCGGGTTGCCGGGCTGGGGCCGCGGCGTCACCGTTCCGACCTCGACGAAACCGAAGCCGATCCGGAGCAACCCGTTGAACGCCTCGGCATCCTTGTCGAAGCCGGCGGCCAAGCCGACCGGCGACGGGAAGTCGAGGTCGAACAGCCGGCGCCGGAGCGATTGGTCCGGGGTCGTCGCCGACGGCAACAGGCCGAGGGCGAGCGCCCGGATCGCCATCCGATGCGCGGTTTCCGGGTCGAAACGGAACAGAACGGACCGCGCGAGCCAGCCCAGCGGCCCCGCCATCAGGCGAGCACTGGGAACTGGTGGCGACCGTCGCGGCCAAGCGGCAGGGGGCGCGCCCAGGCGCCGGTCGCGACATCGAGCGGCGCGTAGAGATGGGGGAGAATGGCGCCGCCGCGCGACGGTTCCCATTTGAGCGCCGCCGCGATCCTGCCGTGGTCGGCCGCGACGATGACGAGATCGTCCTCGCCGCCGAAATGCCGGGCCGCCGTCTCGGCGACCTGCGCAGCCGTGGACAGATGGATGAAGCCTTCCCGTCGGTCGCCGGACGATAACGACCCGGATGCCTCCGCCGCCTGCCATACCGTTCGTTTGCAGATCTTGTAGATCACGGGCGCTTCCTAGCCGCCGCCGGCGATGGCCGGCAAGCGGGCATGGACCCTCGTCCAGACTTGTCGGGACATGTTACGCTCGGGCTCCCACCGGAATAAGACGGGAACATCGATGGTTCGTCTGGCTGCCATGGGCCTCGGGCTGGCGACCGTCTTGGTTGCCACGGCGGTAATCGGCCAGACCCCCCGGGACGAAGGGCGGTTCCAGCGGCCGGACGACGTTGCCGTCCCGGCGGCCGCCGAGCCCCTTCCGGATGGATCGTCATCGGCCGATATCGAGGCCCTGCTTGCCCGCATCGAGGCGCTCGAGGCGGTCGCGGCGGAGCTGGATGATCTGGCGGAGGGACAGGCGGCCCTCGGCCTTCGCATCGCCGCCCTGCAGAACGCGGTCGACGGATTGGCCGCGGCGGTGAACCGGCCTGTTGTCGATCTGGCGCCGATCCTCGCCGAGCTCGACGCCATTCGGCGGATGCAGAACGAGCTTGCCGCTGAGGTCGAGGCGTTGGCGGTTGCCGGGCCCTCGCCGGTACCGGTGATCGATCTGACCGCCGTCGAGGCCGAGCTCACCGCGCTTCGCGACGAGCTGGAAGCGGCGATCTCGCGCCACGACGATACCGTCGAAGAGGCGCTTGCCGGCCTTCGTACGCTTCAGGAGGCCTTGCTGATCGAATTGCGATGGCTGACCAATCCGGCCGTTCCCGCCCCGGCTCCGCCGGTCGATGCCGGTTTGCCGGCGGGTCCCGGGGGCGAAGCCGGCGCACCGCCTCCGGCCGATGCAGGTGAAATCCGCGGCTTCGGAGAAGAACTCGTGCTTCGGCTGTACGGGATGGTCGCGGACCTCAAGCGGGGGCTGGCGGACGAATGATCGTCCGCCGCCTCGCAGCGGATCAGTGCAGGCTGACGGTCAGGAGGTCGTGCTCCCAGGCGTTCTGGACGGCAGCCTCGCGGCTGTCGGCGATCATGATCGGCGTGCCATCCGCGTTGAGCAGCGCCCAGAGTGAAAGCCCCGGCGCGAGCTCGGCGACGTTGGGGAAGGCAGCGCCGAAATCCTCGGACGTCATCCGCTTGACATAGGCGATCTCGCCTCCACCCAGTTTGGCGAACACTTCCGGCGGCATGGGTTGACGCTCCATGGCTTTCACTCCTTGCGCATCGAGCTCGGTTCCACCGGCCCTCTGATCGCGATCTTGCGTATCGGCTTCTCGATCTTCGGTCGCGCGAGATCGATCGACAGAAGGCCGTTGTCGAGGTCGGCGGCGATGACTTCCAGTCCGTCGCCGAGGACAAAGCTCCGCTGGAAGCGGCGCGCGGCTATCCCTCTATGGAGATACGTTCGCTCGCGCTCGTCCGCCTGCCGGCCACGGATCACAAGATGGTTATCCGCGACCACGACTTCGAGCTCGTCGGGGCCGAAGCCCGCCACGGCGAGGACGATCCTCAGGATCTCGTCCCGCTTCTCGGTCCTGGCCAGACGCTCGACGTTGTAAGGGGGATAGCCGTCGCCGGCCTTACTGGCGGCCCGCTCGATCGCCCGCCCGATGCCGTCGAGGCTGAGGAGGAGCGAAGTGGACAGCGTAGTCATAAGCCTGGCGACAAAGCCCTTTCAAAGCGACCTTGTGATCCGGACCCTCGGGAGGCATCCGGCTCTTCGTATCGCTATTTGGGTCGGAAAGGCGCCGGATTCAAGGCCGGCCGCGGCCGCTGGCTAGCCGAACATGCGGGCGAGAAGCCGCTGCGCTACGGCTCCGGGGCGGATGTCCCGGACCTTGGAGTGGAAGCGGCCCGATTGGACCAGATTGACCATCTTGGTCCGGGTGTCGAACGAGTCGTCGACGGCAATCGCGAATGAGCCGGGGAGATGGCGGGCGACCTGGCCTTCGAGGATATAGCCGTCGATCCGGATGGTGACCGGTGCCCCGACGGCCGCGGGCGATATGCCGGTGAGCCGGACGCCGGATACCGAGATGTCCTCCGTCGGGAAGTGGCGCCAGTGCCCGTCCACTTCGACCCAGGCGACATCGGTCGAGGTCAGCCGGTCGTCCTTGCGGAAGCGCGGCCGCTCCACGCAGACGGCAATCGCCGCGACCAGGATGGCAACATTGTACCAGCTCCAATAGAGCGCCACCGCGGCCGAGCCTTGCCACGAACGCTGCGGATCGAAGGTGAAGGTCAGCAGCAGGCCCGCGATCGTGAATCCAAGGAGCGCGACATAAATGCTCATCATCCGCCATTGGACGAACTTCTTGGTGCGGTCGCCGCCCTTGGCCGTAACCTGGAACTTGCGGTTTTTCGGGTGGACCAGCCCGACGAACGCCGCCTTGAGGACGTCGCGCGCGGCGAGCAGTTGCGTCAGGTCGGTGAGCACCGGCATCACCCGGCGTTCGCTGAGCCAGGCGATGACCGAAATCTGCGCGATGTAGTAGGGCAGGAAATGCTCGACGCCGTCGACGACATCGACATTGACCGCGCGGATATCGAACAGAAGGTAGAGGACCGGCACCAGCAGGCAGGCGACGCGGAAGGCAAAGCCCGACGTCCAATAGAGGAGGCTCTCGATCAGGCTGATCCGGTCGCGGATCCGCAAATGGTTCCTGAAATTGAACGGGCCGTCGGGGCCGCGGATAATCTGCATGAATCCGAGGCACCAGCGGCTGCGCTGCGTCACATATTCTTTAAGCCCCTCCGGCGCCAGGCCGAGCGACAGCCGCTCGTTGAGGTAGACGGTGCGGTATCCGTTCTCCTGCATGCGCAGCGTCAGCAAATAGTCCTCGGTCACCGAATCGGTGGGCATGCCGCCGATCCGGGCCAGAGCCTCGGCGCGGATGACCGATGACGTGCCGCAGCAGAACACGGTTCCCCAAGCGTCCTTTGACGCCATCAGCACATCGAAGAAATAGCGCTGCTCGTCCGGCATCAGGTCGTTGACGGCGAGATTGTTCTGGATCGGATCCGGATTGATGAAATGCTGCGGCGTCTGCACGATGCCGACGTCGGACTCGCGGAACAGCGTCAGCGTACGCGACAGGAACGACCTCATCGGGAAGAAGTCGGCGTCGAGAATCGAGATGAAATCCGGCTTGCGCTCCAGCGCCATCACATGCCGGAGGCCGTTGTTGATGTTGCCGGCCTTGGCGTGAGCATTGTCGGCGCGGATGATGTATCCGCACCCCGCCCGGTCCGCGAGTTCTCGCAGCCAGTCCCGGCGTCCGTCGTCGAGCACCCAGACCCGGTAATTCGGATAGTCCATCGACAGAGCGCCGATGATCGTTCGCTCCAGGATCGCCTGTTCCTCGTTGTAGGTGCAGATGAGGACATCGACGAGTGGCGGGGTTTTCTTGCGCCTGAGCCAGCCCGCATTCGCCGCGACTTCCGGCGTCCGATTGCGCGCGCGGCTGAGTGTAATGAACGACAGCACCATGCCGCTGACGCACAGCGGTTCGATCGCAAGGAAGACAATCCCCGCGATGATGTCGTCGAGCTGATTGGTTGGCGGTATCGTAACCGTGACGCGCCAGTACAGGTAGCGCAGGGTCAACGCGACGGCGATCGCGATCGGGATCGCGCGAAACCTGGTGTTGCGGTCCAGCCACGGCAGGATCAGCGCCAGCGCGCCGGCCACGACCAGCCCGAGCCACGCGCCTTCGAGCAGGGTGGAGGCAAGCGGGTTCACGGCAGACTCCCCGCGGCCCGCGAGCCTATCGGCCCGGGTCGAAGACGACGCGGCCGGTTCTGCCGACGGCGCAGCCATCGCCCTCGGCGATCGCCGGCACGGCGACGGTGACGCGGTACGACTCGGCGCGAAGGGCCGAAGGCGTGATCGCCAGATTTGCAGGTGCCGCCGCGAAGCCGGTGAGTTGGACGACTTCGCCCGTCATGGGATCGCCGCCCTCCCGGAACGTGAAGCTGGCCGCCATGCCGACCGTCAGCTGGTTGTACACCGCCTCCGAGACCGCGGCCGTCACAAGCGGATTGGCGCAGTCGAGCATGCGCACGAGCTCCTGGCCGACGACGACCTGCTCGCCCGGCGCCGTCAGCACTTCCCATACGCGGCCGTCGACCGGTGCGGTGATGGCCGCACTCGACATCTGCCTGACCCAAGCGCGCTCGCGCGCCTCTGCCTCGACGAGCCGGGCGTGGCGCGCGACGCTGGCGGCAAGCTCTGCTTCAAGCGCCGCGATCTCGATCTCGAGAATATCCAGCCGTTGCGCCGAACTCGGGCGGTCGTTGTAGCTGTCGCCGATGAACACGCCGCGCCGCAGCGCGTCGAGTTCGATCACCGCCGCGTAGCCCTTCGCCGGTTCCGGATTGAACTCGCCGTTGAGCACGGCGATTGTTTTCGGGCCGATGATGCCATCCTCGATCATGCCGAACGAAGTCTGGAACGCTCGGACGGCCGTCATTAGCCCGTCGTCGTAGATCAGTGCCGCATCCCCATAGGGATTGATTTGCCCGAGGCGCGCCCGGAGGAACGGAACGCGCTCGTCGCGGTCGCCGGGCACGATCGTCGGGCCGGCCGGAATCACCAGGAGTGCGGTGAGGTAGTCGATGCGCGCGAGACGGAAGTCTTCGACTTGTTGCGCGAGCGCCGCCTGCTGCGCGCGCCGGCTGCGGAGATCGGCCACGATGCGCGCCTCTTCGTCGCGCGACGCCGCCACGGCATGCGTCGCGTCGCTGAGCCGGAAGAGGTCGACACGCGGATTGACGATTCGCAGCAGATAGCTGCTTTGCCCGAGCTCGACGCCGATCCCCGGAATGCCGGCATCGACCGCGACCGTACCGTCGATCGGAGCCCGAAGCGTCACGATCTGCGCGTTGACCAGTGCTTCGGCGCTCGCAACCTGGAACAGTTGCCGCGCCGGCACCCATACGGCGAACACCAGAACCGCAAGGCCGATGAGACTTTTGACGGCGCGGCTGCGCCATCTTGTGACGGAGCGCTTGGCGTCTGCCTGACGCGAAGGTTCCGCGTCGGGTTCGATGGGCTCGGCCGACGTCTCGCCGATGCCGGGCGCGTCGTCGTCCACGAACGGTTGCGACGGATAGACTCGCTTGTCGAATGCATCGGCCAGTATCGTCTGGAGAACGCCGGCTCCCGACGACGGGTCGGATTCGCCGGGCACCGGACCGATCTCGTCTCGGGAGATTGTTGCGCGGATGTCCTCGTCGGAACGCCGACGATCTCCCGACGGTATGTCGTCGGGGGATGCTCGCTTTGGCTGAGACGGCATGATCTGCCCCATTCGCCATGCCGCAGTGACGGCTCGGCGCTTTCCCGGGGAGACGTAGCGCTGCTAGGTAAAATAACCGGCAAAGATAATGGTTAGGATTTTCTTCGTTCGGCGTAGCCGGGACGCAAACGCGTAATTTGCCGCCGTTCGGACCTGCGGCACGATGACCGTTCGATGTTCCGGGTCGTCATCTCCGCGCCGAGTTGTCCGGAGAGATTGGTGGAGCCAGGCGGGATCGAACCGCCGACCTCTTGAATGCCATTCAAGCGCTCTCCCAACTGAGCTATGGCCCCATCACGTGTCAGTATCGGGTGTCCGGCTATCAGCTGTCGGTCACCGCGTATCAGGTATCAGGTGGCAAGTTTGCGCGCCACCGGGCGCGGGTGCAAGGTCATCGACCTTAAGCGCCTGATACCTGACGCCCGACACCCGACGTCTGGCCTAGTCCTCCTCCTCGTCGACGCCGCCGATGATCGCGGTGACATCATCGCCTTCGTCCACATCCTCTTCGAGGAAAGTGTCGTCGTCACTCGCCTCGACTTCGATGTCTTCGTCCTCTTCGTCGCCCTTCTTGCTCTTGCCGCCGGCCAGCTCCTCGTCGGCCTCCTCGAGAGAGATGGTTTCCGCCACCGGATCCGGCTGCACCGCAACGGGCTCTTCTTCCTTCGGCTCCGGCTCGGGCTCCGGCGGGCGCGATTTCGGCGTCGTCACCACGAATACGGTGCCGCATTTCGGGCAGACGGGCGGGTCCTTGTTGAGGTCGTAATATCTCGCTCCGCAATTCGGGCAGAGGCGCTTGGTTCCGAGGTCTAGCTTGGCCACTGGCGGGGGTATCTCGTCGTTGGTGAGCGCGCCCCCCATATAAGCGGAAACCAGCACTGTCAAAGGTCAAAAAAGCATGCCCGAAGCCGTTGATGACGGCGCGGATGGGCTGTGCTATCGGAACCGCGCGCGCACCCGTCGCGCTCCCGAAAACCGGTCACCAGAGCGTCGCGAGCGGCAACCCCTGCCATGGCCAAAAATCGCAAGCCCACACCGCTGACCGCGACCGCTGCGGGCCCTCTCGGCGGCCGGATCCGGCTGCCGGGCGACAAGTCGATCTCGCACCGGGCGATCATGATCGGCGCGCTGACGGTGGGCGAGACGGTGATCGACGGCTTGCTCGAAGGCGACGACGTTCTGGCCACCATCGACGCGATGCGGAGCCTCGGGGCGCGGATCAGCCGGGTGGAGGGGGGCGTTCGCCGCGTCAGCGGCGTCGGCGTCGGCGGCTGCCTCGAGCCCGAGCAGATCATCGATTTCGGCAATTCCGGGACCGGCGTCCGCCTGGCGATGGCGATCGCCGGCAGCCATGCCTTCGCCGCCACCTTCACCGGCGATGCCTCGCTGTCCCGCCGGCCGATGGGTCGGATCATCGAACCGATGCGGCGCATGGGGGCGCAGGTCCTGGCCCGCTCCGACGACCGGCTCCCGTTGACGATAAAGGGGCCCGATCGCCTGTTGCCGATCGAGTATCAGCTGCCCGTGCCGTCGGCGCAGGTGAAGTCGGCGATTCTTCTGGCGGGTCTCAACGCGCCGGGCGGGGTGACCGTCGTGGAACCCTGGCCGACCCGTGATCACACCGAGCGGATGTTGTCGGCCTTCGGCGCGGCGATCGAGATCGAGACCGGCGAGGGCGGCCGGCGAACCATCCGGCTCGAGGGGCAGCCGAAGCTGAAGCCGCAGGGGATCAGCATACCGGG
>CAYOBK010000225.1:0-1860 GCA_964402275.1 uncultured Bauldia sp. | reverse complement strand
TCGGCCGCCGGGTCGCCGGTGATCAAGGTGTGGGGACCGGGATCGGTCAGCGGGAAATCGATCGGCTCGAGCGGTATTTGCAGCAGAAGCTCGTGCCCGGTCTCGCGGCCGCGCGCCGCCCAGGTTGCGAGGTTGCTGCCGTACGGAGCGAGCGCCAGCGTCACCTCCCCGGGCAGCCGCGCAATCGCCAGTTCCGATCCGGCCTGGTTGATGCCGATCCCACCGACGATAATTGCGACCCTTACCGGCTGGCCGCCGATTGGATCGGGCGGCCGGGCATAGGCATCGAACGGGCGCCACCCGTCGTCGGCCACTTTGGGGAGAAGCCCGTAGCGGCCGGTCTCGATGAGCGCCGGTTCCGGACGCGGCGAGAGCGCGATCTGCGTGGCCGGGCCGAGGTTGCGGATCAGCGCGCCGTCGCCGCCGACCGGGTCCCCGCCGGGCGTCGTGATGATCACGCCGGATTGCTGGCCTTCCGGCATGGCGATCACGACTGCGCCGACCGTCTGGGCATCGATGCCCGCCGCCTCGGGATCGTCGGCGTCGGCCCCGGGGACGGCAACGATGACAACCCAGGCCGCGACGCCGATCAGCGCGACGGCGAGAACGGTCAACAGGACACCGGGCAATGACAGTCGCCTGCCCCGCCTGCCGTCCGGTCCAAGGAGTGGTTTTGAAAGGTCGTCCGCCATCCGATTCGGCGGCAGAGTCTAAAGCAAAACCGCCGCCGCCGTGAGACCCCGTGCCATCCTCAATTGGCCACCGAGGCTTGTGGCCTCGGCGGGAACGCCGGGTGGATTTCCTCGCCGTGGAGCAGCCTTAGCGCATATTGCAACTGGGCGTCGTCGGCCGGGTCGCGCGTTATGATGTCGAATGTTGTAATTGGATCACCATTGTCGTTGACCGGGACATCACCGCCGAACCGGTCGAGAAGCGCCTGCGGCAATGGTTGGTCGACGGCGATGTCCGGGATCACGCCGACATCCTGGATCGATCGGCCCGACGGGGTGTAGTAGCGCGCCGTGGTCAACCTGATGGCGCCGAGTTCCGTGCCGAGCGGAAAGACCGTCTGGACCGATCCCTTGCCGAAGGAGACGGCGCCGACAATCGTCGCCCTCCCCTGATCCTGCAGCGCCGCCGCCACGATCTCCGAGGCCGATGCCGAACCGCCGTTGATCAGGACGACGAGCGGCCGCCCGTTGGTCAGGTCGCCGCGCCTGGCCATGTAGCGCTGGGAATCCTGCTCGTCCCGGCCGCGGGTCGAAACGACCTCGCCGGCTTCGAGGAAACCGTCGGCAATTGCGATCGCCGTGTCGAGCGAACCGCCGCCATTGTTGCGAAGGTCGAGAACATAGCCGGCGATCCGGCCGGGTCCGATTTCCGCGGTGAGTTCGGCGAGCGCATCGCTGAACTCGTCATAGGTCTGCGTGCCGAACACGGTGAGCCGCAGATAGGCGACATCGTCGAAGATCTCGGCGTGAACCTGCGGTGACCGAACAAGCGCCCGAATGAGCGTAACGTCGAACGGCTCGGTGACGCCGTCGCGCTTGATCGTGATGGTGATATCGGTGTCCGGCTCGCCGCGCATCATTCCGATCGCTTCGTCGAGCGTCATTCCGAGAACCTGTGCGCCGTCGATCCCGACGATCAGATCGCCGGCCGTGATCCCGGCCCGCTCCGCCGGCGTGTTGTCGATCGGCGCGACCACATGGACGAGCCCGTCCGCGCCCATCGTCACTTCGATGCCTAGGCCGCCGAACTGGCCGGAGAGACCCGCCTGGAAGGCGTGGAACTCACCGGGCGTGTAGTATTGCGAATGCGGATCGAGCACGCCGACCAGGCCGTTGATGGCGGCTTCGA
>CAYOBK010000224.1:0-4369 GCA_964402275.1 uncultured Bauldia sp. | reverse complement strand
GCCGCCTCGTTCGACGCGCTGCGCGAACCCATCATCACCTGATGTCCGGTCGCGAGAAATCCGTTGCCGAGCGATTTGCCGACGTCGCCGGTGCCGAGAACTCCGATCTTCATGGTGCTGCTCCTCCTGCCTCGCTCATCCCGCTGAGATGGGGACACCGGGGCCGGACCGCAAACGCGAAACGAGCGATCGTGGTTCGTCTCACCGCCGTGGCCGGAGGCCGAGGCGCCGCGCGATCAGCCGGTCGAGGAGACGCGCCGGCAGCCGCCGCATGATCCGCTCGGTCACCGGATGCGGCGTGACGACGTAGCGCGCCCGCGGCCGCCGCCGCACGATCGCCGCCTGCACCAGCGTCGCGACACGGTCGGGATCGATCCCGCCTTTGCCCGCGGCGCGCGCTGCCGCCTGGAACGCCGCGACCGGCCGCTCGTAGGCGCCGCCGGCAAGCGGGCCGGTATCTTCCGCCGTCGCCTTTCGCCAAACCGGCGTGTCGACGCCGCCCGGCTGGATGACCACGACGTCGATGCCGTAGACCATCAGCTCGCGGCGGAGGCTGTCGGACAAGGCTTCGAGGCCGAACTTCGCCGCGGCGTACGGCCCGAGGAACGGCATCGCGGTCGCGCCGGAGACCGACGAGATGTTGACGATCCGCCCCGCGCCGCGCGAGCTGTTTGCCTTCAGCATCGGCAGGAACGCCTTGGTCACCGCCAGCGTTCCGGTGAGGCCGATTTCGAGCTGCTCGCGGAACCGCGCCGTCGGCATGTGCTCCAGCGGTCCCGGCACCGCGATGCCGGCATTGTTGACGAGCGCGGCAATCCCGTCGCCGCCGGTTGCCACGCGCACCCTTTCCGCCCCGGCTTCGATCGCGCTCTCGTCGCGAAGGTCGAATAAAAGGGCCGTGCCGAGTTTCCCGAACTCCGACTCGAACGCTATGGCGTCCTCCTCCCGGCGCACGCTGCCGAACACCCTGACGCCGGATGTCGCCAGCGTCCGCGCGATGGCGCGGCCGATGCCAGTCGAAACGCCCGTGACGACGACCGGGCGAAGCATGCTCACGCCGCGGCCGTTTCCCGCCGCCGCGCCTCGATCGCGTCCCAGGTGAGCGCGGCGATGTCGGCGCCCCCGAAGCGGGCGACTTCGCGGACGCCGGTCGGCGAAGTGACGTTGATCTCGGTGAGCCAGTCGCCGATGACATCGATGCCGACGAGAACGAAGCCGCGCGCCCTGAGTTCCGGCCCGATCGCCGCGCAGATCTCGCGGTCGCGCGCCGTGAGCTCGCATGGCTCCGGCCTGCCACCGACATGGATGTTGGACCGCGTCTCGTCCGCCGCCGGAACGCGGTTGATGGCGCCGGCTGCCTCGCCTTCGACGAGGATGATCCGCTTGTCGCCGCGGCGCACTTCCGGGAGATAGCGCTGGACCACGTACGGCTCGCGATAGGCTGCTTCGAAGATCTCGAGGAGCGCGGTGAGATTGAGGTCGCCCTCAGCGAGGCGGAACACGCCGGCGCCGCCGTTGCCGTAGAGCGGCTTGATGATGATGTCGCCCTGCTCCTTGCGGAAGCGGCGGATCTCGTCGCGGTCGCGGGTGATCAGCGTCGGCGGCATCAGCTTCGGGAACATCGTTACGAAGAGCTTCTCCGGCGCGTTCCTGACGGACACCGGATCGTTCACCACCAGCGTCTTCGGATGGATGCGCTCGAGGATATGCGTCGACGAGATGTACGCCATGTCGAAAGGCGGGTCCTGCCGCAGCAGCACCGCGTCCATCGTCGCAAGGTCGGTCACCGTGCCTTCGCCAAGCGCGTAGTGGTCGCCCGGCGCGTCGCGCACCGTCACCGGCTCGATCGACGCCTCGACGCGTCCGTCCCTGAGCGACAGTCGGTCGGGCGTATAGTGGAACAGGCGATGCCGGCGGCGCGCCGCCTCCAGCATCAGTGCGAAAGTGGTGTCGCCGGCGATATTGATGCCGGCGATATGATCCATCTGCACGGCGACGGAGAGGCTCAAGCGGCGGTCCTTTCAGGTTCAGGCGATATGCGCGGGTGCCGGGGCGAAGACAAGGGGCCGCCCGCTTAAACCACCCCGCCGGTTCCGAAAGCGTTGCGGAGATGGCGCGGCCAGGCGAGGCCGGGCGCGACCACGATCACGTCGAAGCGGAGCTTCATCGCGCCCGCGGCCGGATAGCGCGCGACCCACGCCTCGGCGGCGCGGGCGATCCTCGCCCGCGATTTCGGCCCGACCGCCTCGAACCCGGCTTCGTCCTCGGACCGCGCCTTGACCTCGACGAACACCAGCGTACCGCGCCGCCGCGCCACGAGATCGATCTCGCCGATCGGTCCGCGGAAACGCCGCGCGAGGATGCCGTAGCCCTTGAGGCGGAGGTACCAGGCCGCGATCGCCTCCGCCCGCCGGCCGCGCTTCTCGGCGACGCGCCGCTCGGGCGCCGCCTCACGCCCGGTCCGCATCGTCTCCGGCCTTCAGCGCCAGCGCCCGGCGATAGACGACGCTTCGCGGCGCTCCGCTTGCCGCCGCGACTTCGGCGACGGCCTTGGAAGGGCTGAGATGCCGGAGACGCGTGCGCAGCATCGCATCGATGGCCGCTTCGTCCTTCGTTTGGGCACCCGGCGGTCCGACCAGAATCGTTACCTCGCCTTTCGGCGGCGGCGCCTCGGCGAATTCCGCGGCGAGCGCATCCAGCCTGCCGCGCCGGAACGTCTCGAACATTTTGGTGAGCTCGCGCGCCACCGCCGCGGACCGCTCCGGACCGAGGATTTCGGCCATGTCTTTCAGGGCCGCCGCGACCCGCTGTGGCGCCTCGTAGAAGATCAGCGTGGCCGGGACGGCGGCGAGGTCGCCGAGCCGGGTTCGTCGCGCCGCGCTTCGCGGCGGCAGGAAGCCGGCAAACAGAAACGTATCGGTCGCCAGGCCCGCGCCGGTCAGCCCCGCCAGCAGCGCCGAGGCCCCGGGGATCGGCACGATTTTGTGGCCGGCGGCGAGCGCCTCCGTCACAAGCCGATAGCCGGGGTCGGAGACCAGCGGCGTTCCGGCGTCGGAGACCAGCGCGACCGCTTTCCCGGCGGCGATCTCGGCGAGGAGACGCGGCCGTTGCCGTGCTGCATTGTGCTCCCGGTAGACGATCAGCGGCGTGCCGATGCCGTATCGCTTGGTGAGCCGCGAGGTGACCCGGGTATCTTCGCAGGCAATGAGGTCGGCGGCGGCAAGGGTGTCCAGCGCGCGGATCGTGACGTCGCCGAGATTGCCGATCGGCGTCGCGGTCACATAGAGGCCGGCATCGATCGCCGGCGGCGACATTTCGACACCGTTCAACAGATAGCGTTTGCCGGCCCGTTCGCCAGTGGATTTCAATGCCTTAGCCTTCTCCCCAGCGACCGGCGCCGGCACACTGCGACACATTCCCGTCACTTTGACAGGACATTTCCTGCCTCCTAGGGTCGTCGCCCGGTTGTATCAGGCCGTTGCCGCCCAAGGGCAAGGAGAGGGGATTTGCGCCGATTCGCTTACGGAAGCCGGGGCGGTCTTGTTCCCGCCGGATTGCTGGCGGCGGCGCTGGTGATCCTGGCCGCCTGTACGCCGTCCAATCTCTCCGGCCCGACGGTGCCGACCGGGCCCGCGCAGCCGGTAACCGGCGAAACGCTCGGCAGCGGCTCCATTCGCGTCGCGCTTCTGGTGTCCCTGTCGGCCAACGCCAACGCCGCTCAGGCTGCCCTCCACGTTCGCAACGCGGCCGAAATGGCATTGCGTGATTCGACCAACGCCCAGATTGTGGTGATGGTGAAGGACACCGGGGGAACCCCCGACGGCGCCCGCGCCGCGGCCGTCGAGGCCATCAGCCAGGGCGCGGAATTGATTCTCGGTCCGCTGTTCGCGGCGGAAGTGCCGGCCGTGGCAGCGGTCGCGAGACCGGCCGGCGTCCCGATGATCGCGTTTTCCACCGATTCGTCGGTTGCCGCGCCGGGCGTCTATCTTTTGAGCTTCCTGCCGCGCTCCGACGTCCAGCGGATCATCCCCTACGCGGCCGCCGCCGGCTACACCGCGATCGCCGCGCTCCTCCCCGACAACGACTACGGCACCGTTGTCGAAGCCGCACTTCGCGAGACGATCGCCTCCTCCGGCGCCCGGCTGGTGGCGGTGCAGCGTTATGCGCTCGATCGCGGCGCGATGCAGGTCAGCGCCGAGGCGGTCGCCGACATCGTCCTTGCCGGTCAGGCCGACGCGATCTTCATCCCAGACGGCGGCGACGCCACGCCGTTCCTCGCCCAGATCATCGCCGCCAAGGGCGTCGATCTCGACGCCGTGAAGCTCCTGGGCAGCGGATTGTGGAACGACGATCGCATCAAGGGTGAATC
>CAYOBK010000223.1:0-3306 GCA_964402275.1 uncultured Bauldia sp. | reverse complement strand
GCTACGCCGGCCTCTTCCAGGCGGAATTCAGCGCCTGGAATTTCAGCGCAGTCCTCGCCGTTCCGCTGAACTAGCGGAGATGCGGGGCGACGGCGTGGAGGCGCGCTGCCGGTGGCGTTTCCCATCGGGACATTCTCTTTTGTCCGATCGGCCACAATGTGGTATTCGCAGTAGATATTCGGTGCATATTAGGGAGGATCAACAGAAGTAATCCGGCCGTTTTCGCGCATTTCCGAGCTTCGCCGGCGAGCCGTCCCAACGGCAAACTCGCCGGCTCGCCCGGTAGCGCGGGAGCGATTCCGAACGACTGAACAAGCCCCAGAATCCGAGGACGCGAACTTAGCAACAAAATAGCCTCGGAGGGGCGCGGGGACCGTCGGCGTTTTCCGCCCGTCGGTCAAAGGGAGGAAACATGACTATCAGGACATTGAGACTCTCGGCCTCGGCTGTCGCCCTGGCAGCAGGCTGCGGCGTTGCGGGGGCAGCGCTGGCGAACGACGACGTCATGGCGAACATCGAGGCCGGCAACATCGTCATGCCGAGCATCAATTATGCCGGCTGGAACTACTCGCCGTTCGACCAGATCAACACCGACAATGTCGGCAATCTGACGCTCGCCTGGGCATTCCAGCTGGGCGTCCTCGAGCAGTTCGAGTCGCAGCCGCTGGTGGTCGGCGACACGATGTACATCGTCACTCCGGTCAACTAGGGCGAAGGCCTCGGTCAGGAGCCCAACGTCATGCTGGCGCTCGACCTGAACAACAACGGCGCAATCATCTGGGAGTTTCGCCCCGACGTCGACCGCGAGGGCGCGCTCACTGCATGCTGCGGCGACCAGACCCGCGGGCTCAATTACGCCGAGGGCAAGATCTTCTACAACACCGCCGACGGCCAGGTGTTCGCGCTCGACGCGGAGACCGGCGAGGCGCTGTGGCGGTCGGTCGGCGCGGACGTCACCATCCGCGAGCACACGATGGGCAACGGCATCGTCATCGGCGATCTCTACATCATCGGCAATGAGGGCGGCGAAGCGGGCGTCCGCGGCAAGGTCTCGGCATTCGACATCGCCGACGGCCAGACCCAGTGGGTCATGTATTCGATGGGTCCGGACAACGAAGTCGGCATCGGTCCGCGCTTCAACTCATTCTACGCCGACGATCAGGCGGGCTCGCTCAGCACCTGGTTCGGGGATTCCTGGCGCCGCGGCGGCGGGACCGTCTGGGGCTATTTCACCTACGACCCGGATTCCAACATCTTCCATTATTCGACGGGCAATTGCGGTCCGTGGAACCCGGACTATCGCCGCGAATGGGGCGTCATCAATCTCGACGCGAATGGCGGCCTGGTCGATTACCGCAACAATTGGTGCGCGGGGCAGATGGCCCGCGACGCCACGACCGGCGAGCTCATCTGGGCTTACGGCATAACACCGGCCGATCCCTGGGACATCGACGAGCCGCTGATCACGCCGCTGGTCGATCTCGAGATCGCCGGGGAGATGCGTGAGACTGCAATCAAGGCGTCGCGCGCCGGCACCTTCTATGTTTGGGACCGCAATACCGGCGAGCTCGTTACCGAGCCCTGGCACTTCGTCTATGTCGATATCGATGCCGGCGTCGATATGGAGACCGGCCGGAAGATGTACGACATCACACGATGGCCGTTCACGCATCTCGAGGATCGCCAGCAGTACACCGATTACCAGATGCCGGGAGCCGAGGAGCGGGACGACTATACCGGCACCGAAACCGCGTCCTGCCCGGGCAATGCGGCCCGCAACTGGCAAAACGACGCGTGGTCGCCGGTAACGGGCCTGCTCTATACCGCCACCGACAACAGCTGCTTCACGCAGGTGGTGCTCGAGGGCGAGTATGCGGCGGGAGAGGGCTACACCCTCCGGCGCGGGGCGGGAACCTATCCCGGCGGCAACAACCGGGACATCCTCACCGGCGAGCCGACCGAGATCGCCGGCCAGCTCCAAGCCAACGATCCGGTCACCAGCCAGACGATCTGGCAGGTGGAATGGACCGTCAACAACAACGTTCCGGTAATGGCGACGGCCGGCGGCCTCGTCTTCCAGGGCGGCTCGAATGCCGGCGTGATGCGCGCCTTCGACGCCGCCACGGGCGACATCCTCTGGGCGTTCCCGGTCGGGTCGAGTTTCAGCGCGTCGGCAACGACCTATATCGGCCCCGATGGCCGGCAGTACGTCGCCATCATCGCCAGCGCGTCGAACACCGGCCAGGTTAATTTGGACGACGATGCTGACGACGCGGATCGCTACCGCCGTGGCGGCGCAACCTTGTTCGTGTTCGCCCTGCCGCAGGCGGTCGCCGGCGGCATGTAGCCGACTGCCATCAACCAGGAGCCCCGGCGTCGCCGCCGGGGCTTCGCCTTTTCAGGGGTGGCCCTCCGCCTCCGACCGGCTATAAAGAGCTCGGTGAGGGGAGCGAACGCTGAAGGGAATCAAATGACTAGGTTGCCAGCCACGGCCCTTGCGGGAATTGCCGCGGGCATCGCTCTCGTCATCCTCGGCGCGGCCAATGCAGCCGGCCAGATCCAGATCGCGCAGGCAAATGCGGATCCCGAGCTGTTCGCCGCACTGATGGAGGAAGGCGCCGAAGGGTTCGACGACAATTGCTCGTTCTGTCACGGCGGCGACGGGGAAGGCAGCGGCGGCGGTCCGCGGCTTGCGGGCAACGAATTCGTTGCGTTCAATACCGCGCTCGTCAGCCAGATCATCGTCGGCTACGAGGATCACGGAATGCCGCCCTTCGATCATCTCGGCGATCGGGAAATCGCCGCAATCGCCACATTCGTGCGGAATTCCTGGGGCAATTCCTACGGCATCACGCCGATCGCGGTGGTTGCCCAGAACCGCGAAGAATAGCGGGCGGCCGCCCGGCCGCCGTCACGCGCTTTCGCCCGTAGCGCGGTGCCGTGCGCCGAGCGTCATTCCAAGAAAAGGGTTGCCCTCGCAAGTTTTGTGACCGACAATAAAATTGCCGTGATCGGCCGACGTTGGATCGGCCGTGGGCGATCGGGAGGGAGATCGCCAAGCATCGCGTGGACAGCCGGCCGAAGAAGCCGGCGCGCGTCCGCTTGCCATCGCTCCCTGGTCGCCGCAGATCGAGGAGGGAGCGCAAGGCATAATCATCTGAAGGCGTTGTCGTTCTCGATCGTCTCGTCGGCGCCGCCGACGGCGATGTCGCTTGGTGCGCCGCTCCAGCGCGGTCTGCATAAGTAAGCGACCCGCCGTCTCGCCTGCCCGGCGATCGCGGATCGACTGGAAAAGGTAGTCAGTGC
>CAYOBK010000222.1:0-4110 GCA_964402275.1 uncultured Bauldia sp. | reverse complement strand
ATCGCGAAGCAGTCGAGAGACTGATGTCGGGCATCAACGCCGACAACCCCGGCATCATCGAGGAAATCTACGCCGCCAACGCCGCGATCGAATGGCCGCAGTTCGGCGTCAAGCTTCTGGGAGCCGCTGACCGTCGCAGGGCGTTCGAATCGCTGACGGTCAAGCCGGACGTTCACCCACGGCGCGTTTTCGGCGAGGGGAATGTCTGGGTGGTTGAGGCGCTGCTCACCTACGGCAGCAAGGACTATCACGCGATCTCCGTGCTGGAGTTCCTCAACGGTTCGATCGTTCGCGAGACAAGCTATTGGTCGGATCCGGCGCCCGGCCGCGCCGGCTGGCGGCACGACGCACTTCCGGGCCAGGCAATCAGCCGCCTTATTCATCCGCTGGATGCGATTTCGCGGGTGCCCGAACCGGAGGAACTCGAGGCCAGGTGACACCTCCCGAGGCGTAGGTTGCGTCGACATCGCGGCTCCGCCGGACAGCTTCGGCGGTGAGCTCAATGCCGTCGAGGCCAGGCACGCCATGAGCGCTGCCGCCCGGCCGGTTTCCATGTGGCTCCGACAGCCGGCCCTTTCACGCCCGAGGCCATTTCCGCGCCGCAGTTTCGCCTTGCCGGCCCGTTAACGAAGATCACGCCCGGCGGACGCGGGGTGCCGTCGGATTGCTTGCAGTTACCATTTGTTTACCCTTAATGTCGGCTTCGCGGCGCTGTTCTGAAATGGAGTATCCGGCTCATGTCACGGCATGACCCAAGGCGCCCGCGCTTTCTCCTTCAGGGCCCGATCGAGGAACTCCGCGAGGGTCGCCCGGCCCCCCGCCGCGATGACGAGACGCGCGAACTCGTCGACGAACTGGAACAGATCCTGTCGGGCCGCCAGGCTGCACTGCCCAGCCCGCGGGATTTCGGCGGCGATGACGAGCCGCCCTTCGCGCCGCGTGACGTGGTTGCCGACACGTACGATCCCTACGAGATCGACGAAGGCGACGATGACGAGCGCTATGACGACGGCCTCGTCGACGACGACTATTACGACCAGCAGGATGCGGTCCGGCACGACAATATCGAGGCGGTGGATTATTGGGTCCCGGCGCCATACGGCGCTCCGGCCGAGCAGCGTCGCCTACCCCCGCCGCCGCCCGAAGCCCCGTTCCGCGTTTCGCCGGCGCGGCGTGTCGCATACTTTGCCGGCATCGGCGCCATTTTCGTCGTGGCGGCTGCCGGCGCGTATTTTGCGTTCCAGTTGGCGAGCAATCCGGTGGAGCCCGGCGCCGAGACGGCACTCGCCGAACCGGCCGCCGACGAACCCGTCATGGCCGCCGAGGCGGCTCGAGTAATCGAAGCGGAGCCGGTGGCCGCCGAACCGCCGCCGATCATCGTCAATGTCGAGAGGATCGATCCGCGGGTTCCCGCGGAGCCCGGTCCGCCTGAGGCTGCGCCACCGGCCGACGAGGCAGCCGCGCCGGTAGCGGAGTCGCCTCCCGCCGGGCCGGCGGCAGCCGCCGCACCGGCTGCGCCCGGCGCCATTGAACCTGCTGCAGCGCCCGCGCCGGCGGAGGTTGCCGCCGCGGTGGAAACGCCCGCGCCGACGCCCCTTGTGACGGCGGGGCCCGTCACCGAATTCGGCATCACCACCGCCTGGGTCAATCTCCGGACCGGGCCGAGCAACGCCAACCCGGTGATCGGCGTGGTCGCCGCAGGCACGGAGGTCGGGGTCGTCGCATGCGAGCGCTGGTGCGAAGTGGAGGCGAACGGAAACCGTGGGTGGATCCACGGCGATTTCATCCGGACCGACGCCGGGCAGGAGGCCGTTGCGGCGTTGCCGGCGGAACCGAATGCCGCCGAACCGGCGGCCGCGCCAGTGGCGTTCACCGCGAATACGATCGGTGGGGCGTGGGTCTACGACAGTCCATTTGAGGATGGCGCGGTCGTAGAGACGCTGCGCGGAGAGATTCTGATCGTCGGCTGCGACGTCAATTGGTGCGAGACGCGATTCGGCGCGGGCAATCGCCGCGGCTGGGTGGCGCGCACGCAGTTGCGGATCCCGGAGGACATCACCGTCGACCTCATGCCGCCGCTGCCGCCGATCACCCGCGATGAAGCGCCGCGCTGAAGGCGGCCGCCCTTTAGCACCGCTCCTCCGGCTTGACGGGCCGGCTCGGATCGCCTTCCCATACCGGAATCGCGAACTTCCCAAATCGCGGAGCGCCGATGCCGATTCTGATGGCCAATGGCGGCGAGATCTACTACGAGGCTGCCGGTGCCGAATCCGCCCCGGCTATCGTGTTCTGCAATGCGCTCGGCGCCACAGCCGACATGTGGCGAGAGCTGATCGAGGTGCTGTCGCTCCGGTTCCGCTGCATCGCCTTTGACGCCAACGGGCACGGGCGATCGCCGTTCACGGCAAAGCCGGCGACGATCGAAACGCTGGCGAGGGATCTTGGCGGCGTCGTCGACGGGCTCGGACTCGCGCGGCCGGCCGTCGTGGGCGCGTCGATCGGCGCGATGACGGCAATTGCCTACGGCGCCGCCAAGCCCGAACGAGTCGGTGACCTCGTCCTCATCGGCGCAACGCCGAAAATGGCCGAAAGGCAGGTCTGGACCGGCCGGGCGGCGGAGGCGCGGCGCGACGGCCTTGCAGGTATCGTCAATGCGGCGATGAGCCGCTGGTTCACCGCCGGCTACGCCGCCGACCACGGAGGACGGATCGATGAGGTCCGGGACCGCTTTCTCGAAGTCGACGCCGAGGCCTATGCGCGCTGCTGCGAGGCTCTTGCCGAGATGGACCTCGACCCGGCAATGCGGCAGGTTGCGGCCCGCTCCCTTGTCGTGGCCGGTGCCGAGGATGCCGGCGCGTCGCCCGCAATTGCCGAATCGATCCGGCAGGCCATCGCCGACGCCACCTTGCTGGTGATGCCAGGCGTTGCCCATATGATCGCGATCGAGCGCGCGTCGGAACTCGCCACATGGATTGGCGCGTTTCTGGCGGACGCGGCGGATTGAGGCCCGGCCGGTCCGAGTTCACCGAAGTCAAACACCTGATCGCGCAGAGTTCAAGAGATCGGGCGCCATCTCGCGCCACGGCGCCAAGGAGAACGCGATGCGATTTGGAACTGTCGGTCTCGGCCGGATGGGGTCCGGACTGGCACTGCGCGCGGTGCGGGCCGGACATCAGTGCGTCGGCTTCGATCGCGACGCTCGCCGCGCCGGATCGCTCGCCGGCGACGGCGTTGTCGGCGCCGCCTCGCTGACCGAGCTGGTCGCCAGCCTTCCCGGGCCGCGCCATGTGTGGGTCATGGTGCCGGTCGATGTTACCGGCGCGGTGGTCGACGAGCTCATCGGCTTGCTCGCGCCCGGCGACATACTGATCGACGGCGGCAACAGCAATTACCGCGATTCGATCGAACGCGCCGCGACTGCGCGAGGGAGGGGCATCGGCTACCTCGACGTTGGGACAAGCGGCGGCGTCTTCGGCCGCGAGCGCGGCTTCTGCCTCATGGTCGGCGGCGAAGCCGAGGCCTTCGCGAGGATCGAACCGCTGCTCAAATCGCTCGCTCCGGGAGTTGGGGCCGCGCCGCGTCTCGCCGGGCGCACCGGCGATCCGACTCCTGCCGAGAGCGGATATCTCCATTGCGGGCCCGCTGGTGCCGGGCATTTCGCCAAGATGATACACAACGGCATCGAGTACGGGATGATGGCGGCGATGGCCGAAGGCCTCAACATTCTGGCGTTGGCAGGCGGCGACGGCGCCGGATCGCGTTACGCGTTCGATCTGCCGGCGCTCGCCGAATTGTGGCGTCGGGGCAGCGTGATCTCGTCGTGGCTGCTTGATCTCACCGCGGCGGCGTTGGCCGCCGATCCGTCGCTCGACGGCTTAGCGGGCCGCGTCGCCGATTCCGGTGAAGGCCGCTGGACCGTGGAGGCGGCGATCGATCTCGGCGCGCCGGCGCATGTGTTGTCGGCGGCGCTGTTCGACCGTTTCGCCTCCCGCGGCAATGCCGAGTTCGCCAACAAGGTGCTGTCGGCGATGCGCAGCCGGTTCGGCGGCCACCGCGAGGAAGGCGGCGGGAAATGATCGCGGAACGCGCCGACGCGCTCGTCCTGTTCGG
>CAYOBK010000221.1:0-5277 GCA_964402275.1 uncultured Bauldia sp. | reverse complement strand
GGGGTCGAAGCCGGTCTGCACCGTGCGGGTCAACGTCTCGCCCTTGGCGAGCGCCTGCGCCAGGCGGGCATTGTAGCCGTCGATGTTGCGAACGCCGAGTTTCGACATCTTGCGATAGCGATCCTCCATCTCGCGCACTGTCCACTTGAGCGCGATGACCGCCTGTTTCGGATCGGTGACGACCGGGGTCAGGAGGTGCGGGATACCGTCGTAGGTGGACAGTTCCAACATCTTTGGGTCGATCATGATCAGCCGGCATTCCGCCGGCGTCCATCGGTAGAGGAGCGACAGGATCATGGTGTTGATCGACACCGACTTGCCGGAGCCCGTGGTGCCGGCAACGAGGAGGTGCGGCATGCGGGCGAGGTCGGCGATCACCGGTTCGCCGCCGATCGTCTTGCCGAGGCAAAGGCCGAGGCGGGCTCGCGACTCGTCGAAATCGCCGTGCGACAGCAGTTCGCGGAGATAGACGGTCTCGCGGCGCGGGTTCGGGAGTTCTATGCCGATGGCGTTCTTGCCGGGGATCACCGCGACGCGGCAGGCGATGGCGCTCATCGACCGGGCGATGTCGTCGGCAAGACTAATGACGCGCGACGTCTTGATGCCCGGCGCCGGCTCGAGTTCGTAGAGCGTGACGACCGGGCCCGGCCAGATGTTGACGATCTCGCCGCGGATGCCGAAATCGTCCAGCACGGATTCCAAAAGGCGCGCGTTCTCCTCCAGCACCTCGTCGGTCACCGTCAGGCTTTGACGGGTCGGCCGCGGATTGGTCAGGAGCTCAATCGGCGGCAGCTCGAATTCGTCGGCGCCCTTCTTCCGGTTGACGCGTTTCTTGCGGCGCGGAGCGGCGACTGTCTCCTCCTCGTCCTCGTTGCCCTCGTCTTCGTCCTCGTCGAACTCCTCGTTATCGTCGTCTTCGTCGTCATTCTCGTCCTCGTCGTCGAGGTCGGGAAGGAGCGACGGCGCGAGATGACGATGGCGCTCACCGCGCGGGTAGTCGGCATCGATCGGGTCGGCGCGACGGCGCACGAGGCGCCCCGCCACCGAGCGGAGGCGATAGAAGAAATGGGCGATGGCGCCGAGCAAGATCGGGAAGAAGCCGGACCGTTCTTCCGGCTCCTCGTCGAACCCGAAATCATTGTCGAGATCCGCCGGCTGCCGGCGCTGCCGCGTTGGCTGGCGGGCGGCGGCCGGCACCTCGTCCATCTCGTCCCCACCGTCGTCGTGGCCGCGCGCGGACCAGGGGGCGAGACCAACGGCGTGGGCCGCGAGAGCGAGAGCGACGAGGCCGCCGCCGAGCCCGACGATCACGGCGGTGCCGCCGGCGATCTCGCCGAGGAAGATTGCCGGAAGGCGCAGCATCAGGTCGCCGACAACGCCGCCGAAGCCGGTCGGGAGGGGCCAGCTTTCCGAAACCGGGAGCGTGGCGATTGCCGCCGCACCCAACAGGCAGCCGATCGGCCAGGCGAGCGCCGTCGAAAGCCGGAACCGGCGGTCGGCGCCGATCAGCAAGCGCCAGCCCCAGAAGGCGGGCGGCAGCAAAAGAAGCGGCGCGGCGAGGCCGAGGAACTGCATGATGAGGTCGGCGACGACCGCACCGGGATAGCCGAGCAGGTTTTCGGCGTTCCCGGAGACGGCATTGCTGAAACTCGGATCATCGACCCGCCAGGTGGCGAGGGCGACGCCGATGGCGGCAAGAAGAGCAAGAGTGCCGAGCCCGGCAAGGCTCATGAGGTTGCGCCGGATGAACCGGTGCAGGCGCGATTCCTCGACGCCCCTGAGGTCATCCATGGCCAATCGTGAGGAACTTGCCCGGGCCATCAGGAACTGCACTGACGGGCGCGGCAAGCGGCGGTGCCGACTTTCGAACTGAGCATACTGGGCTACTTCGTTACGGCCTCTGGCGCCGGACCCTAGCGCCAGAGGGTAAAGTCGGCATTAACCATGGAGATTTCGAGGCCGAACGAGAAGGCCCCGGAGGCGACCTCCGGGGCCTTCTCAGTTCTCGCAGTTTTGCTTCGATCAGGGGCCGGTCGAGCTGTGGTAGGCGACCTCGCCGTGGCTGGCCAGATCGAGCCCCTCGCGTTCCGCTTCAGGCGTCGCACGAAGCCCGAAGAGCATCCGAACGATCAGGAAGAGGATCAGGCTGCCGATGCCGGCCCAGGCGATGGTCATCAGCACGGACTCGATCTGGATCCAGAGCTGGCTGCCCAGGGTATAGCCGTCGAGCGGGTAGCCGCCGAGGCCCGGAGAGGCAAGTATGCCGGTGCCGATGGCTCCGATGATGCCGGCGATTGCATGGATGCCAAAGACATCCAAGCTGTCGTCATAGCCGAAGGTCTTCTTCACCACCGCGACGGCGAAATAGGCCGCAATCGACGCAATCACGCCGAGGACGATGCCGCCCATCGGGCCGACAAAGCCGGCGGCGGGAGTGATCGCCACGAGGCCCGCCACCACGCCTGACGCCGCTCCGAGGAGGGAGGCCTTGCCGCGCACCAGGGCCTCGACGATCGCCCAGGTTACGGCGGCTGCGGCGGTAGCGAGGAACGTGTTGATGAACGGCAGGCTCGTGAAGCTGTTGGCCTCAAGGTTGGACCCGGCGTTGAACCCGAACCAACCAACCCACAGTAGCGAGGCGCCGATCATGACGAAGGGCATCGAGTGCGGCGCCATGTTGTCCCTGCCAAAGCCGAGGCGCTTGCCAAGGAGAACGCAGCCGACGAGACCGCTGATGCCCGCGTTGATGTGCACCACCGTTCCGCCGGCAAAGTCGTAGGTCCCCCAACCATACATGAGGCCGTCGGAGTCCCAGACCATGTGCGCGATCGGGAAGTAGATGAAGGTCGCCCACAGGACCGTGAAGACCATCAGCGGGAGGAACTTCACCCGTTCGGCCAAGCCGCCGACAATGAGCGCCGCCGTTATGCAGGCGAAGGTCATCTGGAAAGTGATGAAGACGAACTCGGGGATGACCGAGTCGGTGAACGTTGCGGCCATCGAATCCGGTGTGATCCCCGAGAGGAACGCCTTGCCGAAGCCGCCGAAGATCGCGTTCGTCGCGTCGCCGAAGGCCATCGAGTAACCCCAGAAGGCCCAGACGAGCATGACGACGCAGGCGATCATCAAGCACTGCATGAGCAGCGACAGGACGTTCTTGGCCCGCACCATTCCGCCGTAGAAGAGCGCGAGGCCCGGGATGATCATCGCAAGGACCAACAGGCTGGAGACCATCATCCAGGCCGTGTCGCCTGGATTGGGCTGCGGCGGTCCGGTCTCGATCACCGCCTCCACAGCCTCCTGGGCCAGAGCTGGGGTCATCGCCAAGAGGAGAAGCAAGCTCCCCGCGATGGCCGGCTTCACAATCTTTCGGTTCATATTCTCAATCCCCATTCTTGCCGATGCACTGAAACTGGGCAGCAGGATTCGTGCCTATGGAATCGGCAAAGCAAGGGATATGCCACTCGCGCAATACCACCGGCCCCGGAGCGGGCCGGTGGATCGGCACACGGAGGCCGCGCGGAAGGCGCGGTCAGGCCTTCAGGTCGGACTCCGGGGCGGCGCTGATCCGATGGATCGCGAGATCGGCCCCGCGCTGCTCGTCTTCCGGTGATAGACGCAGGCCCATCATGGATTTGAGCGCGCCATAGAGCACCAGCCCGACCACGAAGGCGAAGGCGACGCCGCCGAGGGTCCCGATGAGCTGCGACATGAAGCTGACGCCGCCGAGGCCTCCGAGCCCGGTGAGGCCGAATATGCCCGCGGCAATCCCGCCCCAGGCGCCGCAAAGGCCGTGCAGCGGCCAGACGCCGAGGACGTCGTCGACCTTCAGGCGCCGCTGGCAGTAATCGAATCCATAGACGAAGATGATGCCGGCCACCGCCCCGACGAC
Organism: uncultured Bauldia sp.; assembly: GCA_964402275.1. Taxonomy (GTDB): domain Bacteria; phylum Pseudomonadota; class Alphaproteobacteria; order Rhizobiales; family Kaistiaceae; genus JADLGL01. The sequence goes on along the minus strand of CAYOBK010000221.1, from coordinate 1,385 downwards.
GAAGCTGCCGGCCGGGTGCATGACGTTCGAGCCGGCGCAGACCGCGACGAGGCCGGCCAGGGCCCCATTGTGCACGAAGCCGGGGTCGCCTTTGCCGACGATCAGCGCTGCAATGATGCCGCCGACCATGGCTATCAGGGAGTTGAGCGCCACCAGGCCGGAAATGCCGTCGATGGATTGTGCGCTCATCACGTTGAACCCGAACCAGCCGATGCAGAGCAGCCAGGAGCCGAGGGCGAGCCACGGGATGCTGGACGGCGGAATGCCGTTGATCGAACCGTCGGCGCGATAGCGACCGGTCCGCGCGCCAAGCTGCAGGACGGCGCCGAGGGCGATGAAGCCGCCAACGGCGTGCACGACCACGGAGCCGGCGAAGTCATTGAATGCATTTCCGAAAGTGTCGGCGAGCCAACCCTGGATACCGTAATTGCCGTTCCAGACCATGCCTTCGAAGAAGGGATAGGCGAGCCCGATCAGGACGGCGACGGCGATGATCTGCGGCGTGAACCGCATGCGCTCGGCGATGCCACCGGAAATGATCGCGGCGATCGCGGCGGCGAATGTGGCGAGGAAGAAGAACTTCACCAGACCGAAGCCCTGCCCCGTCTCGTCCGCATAGGCGACGAGTTCGCTGGCGGACGAGAAGAACCCGGTGCCGTAGGCGATCAGGTAGCCGATCAAGAAATAGGCAGTCACCGAGACAGCGAAGTCAGCGAGGATCTTCACCAGGGCGTTCACCTGGTTCTTCTCGCGAACCGTCCCGACCTCCAGAAACGCAAAGCCCGCATGCATCGCGAAAACGAGGATCGCCCCCATCAGGACGAAAAAGACATCGACACCCATTCATCTGCCCCCCAGTTAATCACCCGCGATGAAAAATTGCGCAGGTTCGGTGGCACGCAGTCATTCAATCTGCATGCCATGGAGGCGAGACGTGGAGAAACGAGGCGTCGCGAGGAGTCCCGGGTAGCCGTTGCGGATTGCTGCCTACATGTTGGGCACAGTTGGCAGGCATTCGGCTAGTCAGTAGGCAGGCGCCGGATGCCCGCTATCGCATCGCAGGGCTACAAGGCGTCGGCGTCGGTCTCGCCGGTCCTGATCCGCACTGCATGCTCGAGCGAGCTGACGAATATCTTGCCGTCGCCGATCTGACCGGTCTTGGCGCCGGACACGATCGCCTCGATCACCTTGTCGACATTGTCCGACGCGACGGCGACCTCGATCTTCAGTTTCGGCAAGAAGCTCACCGAATATTCGGTGCCGCGGTAGATCTCGGTGTGGCCTTTCTGCCGCCCGTAGCCCTTCACCTCGGTGACCGTGAGGCCGTGGATGCCGATCGCGGTCAGCGCGTCGCGCACCTCGTCGAGCTTGAACGGCTTAATAAT
>CAYOBK010000220.1:0-2969 GCA_964402275.1 uncultured Bauldia sp. | reverse complement strand
GCCCCGACGCCGGATGCACAGTCGCGGTGTGTAGTGCCAACGCAGCGATGATTCCGAGGATCAGACGAAAGCGCGTTCGCGCGTGCCATAGCTCGATTGCCGCCATCTCACCGCGTCGCGCCGGTGAAGTTCGCACCGATGGTAACAGCGCCCATGAGATTTGCCGCGGTCAGGACCGCACCGGTGAAATCGGCGTTGGTGAGGTCGGCCTCATTGAGGTCGACGCGGTAGAGGTAGGCGTTGACGAAACTGGCATCGGTAAGGTTCGTCTGCTGCATCTCGGCCTCCCGGAAATAGCCGTTGTCGGCGCGAACTCCGGTCAAGTCGGCTCGGATCAGCCGGGCATAAAAAAGGTCCGCGCCCTCCAGAATTGCGCCGACCATGATCGAGTCGTTCAGGATGGCGTCCTCCATATCGGTACCGGAAAGGTCGGCACCGCTGAGGTTGGCGCGAATCAGCCGGATGCTGCCCATGAAGGCGCCGCGCAGCGACGCGCCACTGAGATTGACGGCGCTGGCGTCCGCCTCGAACATCAGCGCGCGATCCATCACCGTGTTGCTGAGATCGGCCTGCACCAGCGTCGCTTTGTTGAAGTTGACATCGGTCAGATCCGCGGCGGCCAGGTTCGCCCCGCGAAGATAGGCGCGGTGGAATGTTGCGCCGGCGAGATTGGCCCCGGAAAGGTCAGCGCCTTCGAGATTGCGGTGCTGCAATTCGGCGCCGCGGAGATCGCAGCCGGGGCAGTCCCGCGTCTCGCCCGCGAGGAAAGCCGCCTCGCGGTCTCCCTGGGCGGCCGCGGAAACAGCAAGGCCCGCCGCCGCTCCCGCGATCGCGAGGCCGAACAGAACCCGATGCAGCGCCTTCATTCCGCCAACTCCGCTATTGGAACGCCTGCCGCATGATCTCGTAGATCGCCGCACAGCGCTCGGCATCGGGGGCCGCGGTCCACCCCGCCTCGACGAGGATCCCGGTCTCGCAGATGGCCTCCGCCACCGCGGCCGTCAGCCAGCCCTCGGCAATGCCCCGGCGAGCGGCGAGCGTGTCGGCGAGTTGTACTCCGTCCTCCCGGACAGCGAATATCCTCGCGTTGCACGTCTGGTAATAGACGAACAGCTTGAGCTGGATCGGCAGGGGGTCGAAAGCGGGGCCGTTGATGACGATGGTGAACGTCCCGTCCGGATGAATGAGGTCGGGTCCTTCCGGCGCAACAAGGGTCTCGAATTCGCCGCAGGCCGGCTGGATGCCGTCGATAGTGTATTCTCCGGGGTTGAACAGCTCGCTTCGTTGCGCCAGGAGCGGCGTTGCCGCGACCGACGACATCGCCAAGGCGACCAGCAACGGCCGCACGAGCCGGTTAACGCCACGCAAGACAAGCATTCCCGGTTACTCCCTGTTCGCCCTACTCCGGCACGAGCGCCACGTTGACGGCCTCCAGCCGCGCAGTGCTCTCGAAATAGCCGATCGTTTCGCGTCCGATGGGATCGAACGCGGTCTGACCGGGCTTCCGGAGCAGTCGGCTTGCGATGGTCACGTGCAGGTCGCCGACGACACCCGTGCACAGCGCATTGACGTAGACGCCATCCATCGGCGCTTCGCCTTCGGCCGGAGGCCGATCGATGCACTCGAACGCCTGGAACCCATACAGATTGATGAGAGGTGTGGCGATGAAATAGGCGCCGAGCCGGACATCCGGCGACTCGCGATTGTCGGTGAAGATGCGGTAGCCTTGGACGAGCCCTTCATCGTCGACGAGGATCGAATAGATCACCTTGTGATTGAACAGCACGTTGGCCGATGCCGGGCCGGGGTCGAATGTCATCTGCCGGAAGGACCGCGCGATGTACTCGACTTCATCGTCCTCGGTGTACCAGACCTCGTGAAGGCCGGTCGCAGCGTCGGCCGGGCACCTCGCGAACTCCGTCCAGCCGTCGAGACGGATGGACGGCGGACCCCCGTTCGTGCCGCAATGCGGGTCGAGATACTGCCGCGGCAGGTCGGTGACCGGCGTTCCGAGCTCGAGGTCCCACAACCGGGTCCGGATCTCGGAGAGGTTGAAGTCCAACAGCTGCAGCTCGTATTGCGGACGCTGCTCTTCCTGCGCGCCCGCTGGCAGCCCAAGCAGAAGCACGGCCGCGGCGATGCCGGCGAATCGCAAAGTCGCCATCCGACCGGCGCTTCGGCCGGCGCGGGCGTTCGTTGATTGGCGGACGTTTCCCCGTGTCGAGCTCATCAGACGGCCCTTTGCCGCGAAGCGTAGCAGCCCGGCGTTCCCGAAAGAAGCCGGGCCGAGGTAAAAAGGAGGGGAGCCGTGGCTCCCCTCCTTCGGTAATGGATTTCGATCGCCCTAGAGGCCGATCACGACGGCGGTAGCCGACCTAAAACGGCCACCACCGCCATTGCCGCCGGCGATGATGCCGATGTACTGCTGGCCGTTCACCGACCAGGTTGAGGCCGGACCCGAGATCTCCATCCCGAGGCCGATAACCCGCAGAACCTCGAGCGACTCGGAGTCGAGGATGTAGAGGTTCCCCGCCTCGTCGCCGTGGACGACCAGACCGCCGCCCGTGACGAGCGTGCCCGACGCCGGATCGGTCGGCACGTCGAAGTTCTTCCACTCGGCCAGACGTTCGCCGGTGTCGACGTTCCATGCCGCAATCGTCAGAACGTTCGGCTCGCTCGGCGGTTGACGCTGCACCGAAGTGCCCGCACCGGCGCCCACGCGGTTAATGCCATTGGCGGCCGCGGCCATCGCCGTATCCGGGAAGCCGGACAGCGTGGAGGCACCGACGCAACCCTCGGTGAAGGCGAGATACGCCGTCCGGGTGGTCGGATCGAAGGAGGACGGGTTCAACGCAACCGCGCCCTGGCTCCAGTTCGGGCACACCTCGCCGACGGTCTCGCCGCGGACAAGGCTCATGCCGGCATAGCGCTGGACGCCTGCACCCGCGACGTAGTCGATCGGCATGCCG
>CAYOBK010000219.1:0-5386 GCA_964402275.1 uncultured Bauldia sp. | reverse complement strand
AGCGCCCGCCCGCGCCTGCCGGTGGCGTCGCGAACGGCGTTCATCCAGGCTGGGAAGGTCGCGTCGTCCCAAGGTTCGGCCGGCAGAAGGTCGGCGGCTGCTGTCAGCAGCTCGCCCTCGGTCGTCAGCGCCTGCGGCGGCGTGACGGGTCCGGTCACCAGCCGCCACCACCGGGCGGCGTCGTCGAGCTTGGTGCAGTTGGCGCGGACGGCGATCCAGAACGCCTCGCCGCCGCCGACGCCGAGACCGGCCAGGCGAGCCGCAACGGAGGCAAACGGCGTCAAATGGAGCAACCGCGCGTTGAGCAGATCGAGCGCCGCGAGGTCGAAACGCGCCGCGGCCCGCGAGACATTGGCATCCTCGAAGGCGCGCGCGAGATCCGTCATGGTCGCCATCGGCTCGATTGCCGCGGATGTGCCGATCAGGGTCGCGAGCGTCGCCACCGCCATCGGCTCGTAGCCGGCGTTCCGCATGCTGGCCACCGACTGCGATCCCGACCGCTTCGAAAGGCCCTCACCGTCCGCGGTCGTCAGGAGGTTATGATGGCCGAAGGTCGGCGGCCCGGCACCCAATGCCATGAACAGCTCGATCTGCACCGCCGTGTTGGTGGCGTGGTCCTCGCCGCGGATGATGTGCGTGATGCGGAGGTCGACGTCGTCGACGACCGACGGCAGCGTGTAAAGGAAGGTTCCGTCCTCACGGACGAGGATCGGATCGGACACCGATCCGAGGTCTACCTGTTGCCGCCCTCGATAGGTATCGTCCCAATCGATTCGCGCGGCGGGCCGCTCGGGATCGCCGAGGAGGAACCGCCAGTGCGGCCGGCGGCCCGCGGCGATCAACTCCCGGCGTTCCGCGTCGCTCAGCTTCAGGGCGGAACGGTCATAGACCGGCGGCAGGCCGCGGCGGCGCTGGCTCTGGCGTTTCCGTTCCAGCTCCTGCGGACTCTCGAAACATGGGTAAAGCCGACCGGCCGACTTCAGCCGATCGGCGGCGGCCTCATACAAGGCGATCCGCTCGGACTGCCGAAAGATGCCGGCCGGCTTGATGCCAACCCATTCCAGGTCGGTGACGATCGCCTGGGCAAAGCTCGGACGTGACCGTTCTGCGTCAGTGTCGTCAAAACGCAGCAGGAAATCCCCGCCCGTGCGCTGAGCGGTCAGCCAGTTGAACAGCGCCGTACGCAAATTGCCGACGTGGATAAGTCCGGTCGGCGAAGGGGCAAACCTGAATCGAGTCGGCATTCAGGTCGGTACACAGCCCAACAGCCTCGAACAATCAATGATTATTGACGAAGTTGCCCTATCGTCGGCGCATTCGTAAGAATGACGCGGCGGTTCGCGCGGGGCGGACGCGAAGAGCGAGGCTGCACATGTCCGGGGGAGACGCTGGCGACGACAATGAGACAGGCGGCGCCGGCGGGCTCACAAGACGAAGCGTCCTGCTCGGCTTGCCGCTGGCGCTCGGCGCCTGCCAACTGACGGCCCTCACGGATCGCCTGCCGCCGCTGATCGGGGACAATCTTGAAGCCGCGCGATCGATGTACGGATCGGTCAGCGGCGAGCCCTTCCCGATCCCGGCGGTCGATCTGGATCAGCTCAGCCCGGCCTATTACCGGCGCACGGTGCGCGTGCCGTCGCATATCCCGAACAACCCAGGCCGGATCGTCGTCGATCCCTATGCCCGCTATCTCTATCTCGTCCAGGACGACGACCTTTGCATCCGGTTCGGTTGCGGCGTCGGGCGGGCCGGTTTCGACTGGTCGGGCGACGCCGTGATCGGACGGAAGGCCGAATGGCCGACCTGGACCCCGCCGCCGGCGATGGTCGCCCGGGACCCGGCCGCCCGGCCGTGGGCAAACGGCATGCCCGGCGGGCCGGACAATCCGTTGGGCGCGAGGGCGCTGTACCTTTATGAGGACGGCGTCGACACGCTCTACCGGGTTCACGGCTCGCCCCAAGCGGCAAGCATCGGCCAGGCAATCTCGTCCGGATGCATCCGGATGCTGAACCAGGACGTGATCTATCTCTACGACCTCGCGCCCGTCGGCACCCGCGTCACCGTTCTCAGCGCCTGATCAGTCCTCGACGAAACGGTTGGTGATCGGATAGCGGCGGTCGCGTCCGAAGTTTCGCCGGCTGATCTTCACGCCGGGCGCCGCCTGACGTCGCTTGTACTCCGCCATGGTGACCATCCGGGCAACCTTCCGGACGGTCGCCGCGTCGTGTCCCGCGGCGGCGATCTCGACAAGGCTTCGCTCGTTCTCGATCAGCTCGACGAGGATGGCGTCGAGCTCGTCATAGGGCGGCAGGGTATCCTGATCGGTTTGATTCTCGCGCAGCTCGGCGCTCGGGGCCTTTTCCAGGATCGCCGGCGGAATCACCTCGCCTTTCGGCCCGCGGACTCCCTCCGGGCGATGGAGGTTCCGCCACCCGGCCAGGCGATAGACATCGGTCTTGTAGAGATCCTTGATCGGGTTGAAGCCGCCGTTCATGTCGCCGTATAGCGTGGCGTAGCCGACCGACAGTTCCGACTTGTTGCCGGTGGTCACCAACAGCTCGCCGAACTTGTTCGAGATCGCCATCAGGACGGCGCCGCGGCTGCGCGCCTGGATGTTCTCTTCGGTAACGTCGCGCGGCCTCCCCTCGAAGAGCGGCGCAAGCGCCTGCCCGAAGCCGGCAACGGGGGCTTCGATCGGAATCGTGTCCAGCCTGACGCCGAGGGCAGCGGCGCAGGCGGCGGCGTCCGACCGGCTGGCTTTCGACGTGAAACGGTAAGGCAGCATCACGCAACGAACCCGACCCGGGCCGAGCGCGTCGACCGCCATCGCCGCGGTGACAGCCGAATCGATCCCGCCGGACAGCCCGATGACGACGCCCGGAAAACCGTTCTTGTCGACATAGTCGCGAAGGCCAAGACAGCAAGCGAGCCAATCCGCCTCCTCGGTCTCGAGGACGGCGGAAATCGGGCCGGCGTCGAGCACGATGCCGCCGTCATCGCCCCTGCCCAGCGACACAATCTCGGTCCTCTCGGCGAACCGATCGAGCTGAAAGGCGATCTCGCCCCGCCAGTCGACACCGAAAGACCCGCCGTCGAAAGCGAGCTCGTCCTGGCCGCCAACCATGTTGGCGTAGATCACCGGGCAGCCGGCGGCGAGCGTCGCGGTCTTTGCCACCGACAGGCGCTGCTCGAGCTTCCCGCGCCAGTAGGGCGACCCGTGGATGCTGATCAGCAGTTCGGCGCCAGCGCCGGCGAGACTGCGGCAGAACCGCTCGGACCAAAGGTCCTCGCAGATCGGCAGGCCGATGCGGAAGCCTCTGAACTCGACCGGGGTCGGCGGCGGACCGATCCGGAACACCCGCGCCTCATCGAACACGCCGTAATTCGGCAGTTCGACCTTGTGGCGAACCGCCAGGATTCGCCCGCCGCCGAGGAGAAGCGCGGTGTTGTGCAGCCGCCCGTCGTCTTCCCAAGGAGCGCCGACGAGGACCGCCGGCCCATCGTCGGCGGTGTCGCCGGCCAGACCGTCGATCGCTTTCCGGCACGCAGCGATGAAGGCCGGCCGAAGGACCAGATCCTCGGGCGGATAGCCGGAGATGAACAGTTCCGTCAGCACCAGAAGATCGGCCGAAGCCGTCGCCGCGGCGTGCCGCGCCTTCCGCGCCAGGGCGAGATTGCCGGCCAGGTCGCCCACGATCGGGTTCAGCTGGCCGATCATCAGGCGCAGCTTGGGCTGCCCGTCGGTCGTCATCGGCACGCCTTTAGCGTGCCGCCGGCCTTCCGGCAATTACGGGCGGTGGCGCGCCGGCTGCTCAGGCCGGCTGGAAGGTCATCGCCAGGCCGTTGATGCAGTGGCGCTTCCCGGTCGGCGGCGGTCCGTCGTCGAAGATATGGCCGAGATGGCCGCCGCAGCGGCGGCAGTGCACCTCGGTGCGGGGATAGCCGAGGAGGAAATCCGTCGTGGTCCGAACCGCATCATCGATCGCGACCCAGAAGCTCGGCCAGCCGGTGCGGGAATCATATTTGGTCTCGGAGGAGTAGACCGGCAGCTCGCAACCGGCGCAGAGGTACAAGCCGACCCGCTCCTCATGCAGGAGGTCGCTGGTTTCACCCAGCAGCGTGTTGGAAAAGGGATACTCCGTCGCCTCCCGGCGAAGGATGGCAAATTGAGCCGGCGTCAGGATGGCGCGCCATTCCTCGTCGGTCCGGGTGATCTCGAACACGCCGTCGCTGGCCGGCTGGGCAATACCGGCACGCAGCCAGCCCAAGGCCAAAGCAGCGGCGCCGATGCCGGCCGAGGACAGAAGAAAGGCACGTCTGCTGATCATCGGGATACTCCCTCCAATATAGCAATTTCAGGAGCTGCGTTGCGGGAACCCTCCTGGCTTCAGGACTTGGCGTTGGCGGCCTCCGCTCGCAAGACAAACGCGCGTGAGAACGTCGGACCAGCCGGAATTCGCGGGCAAGAGACGATCAACTCCTTGTCAACTCAAGGCGATGCCGGCCGATTCCTCAACTTTGCATCGCCGAGTTGCTCGCGAAGCATCGACTCGTAACGCTTCAGCATCTTGGCAATGAACCCCTCCTCGTCCTCCCCCTTTGGACTGTTCTGCCAGTCGAATACGCCGTAGCGCGCGACCGCGTAGAGGAACGCGAGGTGGACGGCGCTCTTCCTCATCTCGGTCGCCGAGTGATTTGCGAACCCGATCACCTTGTCGGCGAGCTCAAGGAACTTGTCGGACGGCACTTTCAGCTCCTCGGCGATTTCCTTGGCGACCATCGATTCCATTCGCTTCCTCCCGGTACTCAGACTCCCGAACCGCCGATGGAGCGCTCGCGCCCCAGTTCGCCCCGCGCGACCTTCCGCTCGCGATAAAGCGCATAGACGCCGCTCCCGACAACCAGTCCGGCGCCAATCATCGTCACCGCATCGAGGCGATCGCCCCAGATCAACAGGCCGAGGAGGACCGCCCACACGACGTTGGTATAGCCGAACGGCGCGGTGACGCTGACCGGGGCGCTGCGCAAGGCGATGATAATGGACCAATGAGCGGCGATCAGGCAAATCCCGGAACCGGCGATTTGGGTCAAATGGAGGGTGCTTGGCCAAACCCAATCCTCCGAAAGGCCGAGCACGGCGCCGGCAAGCATCACCACCGCCAGTGACGCCGCCACCACCAGAATGTCCGGCAACCCGGCCGGAAGGCGGTTTGTCGACAGGTCGCGAAGCGTGATGAAGAGAACCGCGCCGAGGGCGAGCAATGAGTACGGACTGAAGCCCGCAAGGCCCGGGCGGATCACCACGATCACGCCGACGAGGCCGATCGCAACCGCCGTCCAGCGGCGCCAACCGACGTGCTCGCGCAGGAAGAACGCGCCCGCCGCG
>CAYOBK010000218.1:0-5771 GCA_964402275.1 uncultured Bauldia sp. | reverse complement strand
GCAACGAGCCGTTCACCACCGACGATCTGCCGGTGATCGAAGCGAAAATGCGCGAGATCATCAAGCGCAACGATCCGTTCACCTGCGAGGTCAGGGATCGCGACGAGGTCAAGCGGATCTTCCGCGACATGGGCGAGAGCTTCAAGGTGGAGCTTGTCGACGCGATCCCTGCGGGTGAGCCGATCAAGCTCTACCATCAGGGCAAATGGTTCGACCTTTGCCGCGGACCGCATATGGCCTCGACCGGCCAGGTCGGCGATGCGTTCAAACTGATGCGGGTTGCCGGCGCCTATTGGCGCGGCGATTCACGCAACCCGGTGCTGACCCGGATCTACGGCACCGCCTGGCACAACAAGGATGAGCTCGACGCCTATCTCCACCAATTGGAAGAGGCGGAGAAGCGCGACCACCGCCGGCTCGGCCGTGAGCTCGATCTCTTCCATTTCCAGGAGGAGGGGCCGGGGACCGTGTTCTGGCACCCGAAAGGCTGGACGTTGTTCCAGGAACTGATCGCCTATATGCGCCGGCGGCTCCGGGGCGAGTATGACGAGGTCAACGCGCCGCAACTGCTCGACAAGGCGCTGTGGGAGACATCGGGGCATTGGAACTGGTTCCGTGAGAACATGTTCATGGCGCGCCCCGCCGGCGACGAGGCCGAGGGCGAGGACGAGCGGACCTACGCCATTAAGCCGATGAATTGCCCGGGACATATCATGATCTTCAAGCACGGGCTGAAAAGCTATCGCGACCTGCCGATCCGGATGGCCGAGTTCGGCGCCGTCCATCGCTTCGAGCCGTCGGGGGCGTTGCACGGGCTGTTGCGCGTGCGCGCCTTCACCCAGGACGATGCGCACATCTTCTGCACCGAAGATCAGATGGCCGAAGAATGCCTGAACATCAACGAACTGATCCTGTCGACCTATGCCGATTTCGATTTCGGCGAGATCGCCGTCAAGCTTTCGACCCGGCCGGAGAAGCGCGTCGGCTCAGACGCCGCATGGGATCGGGCCGAAGCGATGATGTTGGGCGTTCTGGAGCAGATCAAGGAACGCTCGGGCGGCCGCATCACCACCGGGATCAATCCGGGTGAGGGCGCGTTTTACGGGCCGAAATTCGAGTATGTGCTGCGCGATGCCATCGGGCGCGACTGGCAGTGCGGCACGACGCAGGTGGATCTCAACCTCCCGGGGCGTTTCGGCGCGTTCTACATCGATCAGCTCGGCGACAAGGTGACGCCGATCATGATCCACCGGGCGATCTGCGGCTCGATGGAGCGGTTTCTCGGCATCCTGATCGAGAATTACGCCGGGCACTTTCCGTTGTGGCTCGCGCCGGTGCAGGTCGTGGTGGCGACGATTACATCGGACGCAGACGCCTACGCGAGCGCCGTCAATCGCCGGCTCGTCGCCGCAGGGCTCCGCAGCCAGCTCGACCTCCGCAACGAGAAGATCAACTACAAGGTCCGCGAGCATTCGCTGGCGAAGGTCCCCGTGATCCTGGTCTGCGGCAAGCGCGAAGCCGAAGACGGCACGGTCAATATCCGGCGCCTCGGCCAGCGCGATCAACAGTCGCAGACGCTCGACGAAGCTGCCAATGCACTGACTGCCGAGGCGGTGCCGCCGGACGTCCGGCGGGCCGCGGCTCGGCCCAACTAGAGACCCGGAGCGGCCTGGATCGGGTTCTCGGCCAGAACTTCGATGTCGCGGTTGATGCCGTTCTCGACGACGAAGACGCCTTCGTAGACGAGGTCGTTGTGGCGGGCGATGGCGACGTATTCGCCGGCCGCGAGGACCACAGCAGGAAACGCGCCGATGCTGTCGAACAGGATTTCGCCGCCGGGCGCCAGGATGGACCAGGCGGTATTGGTCAATGCTTCGCCGCCGCGCTCGGCGACGAGCTTCAGGGTGAGCCGCGCCGCCTGGTGATAAAGCGACAGCTCGGTCAACTGGCCGGCCGCGACGTCGATGTCGGCGCGGACCACCGCATTGGCGTTGCCGTAGTAGCTGACAACGTGGTAGCGCCCGGCGCTGAGCCGCAGCACCTCGTCCTGCCGCGCCAGGTCGGTGATAAGCACCCGTTCGCCGGTTGTGGCATCGATGCCCCAGACCTCAAATCGCAGCCGCGATGAAATGATCCGCTCATCGTCGCCGACGAGCCCGCGAAGGCGAAGGCCGCCGGCGTTGAGCACCACCGTTTGCGCCGTGTGTTCGGGCGTTACGACAAAGCGGGTCGTCGCCATCGCCCAGCCGTACAGCGCGTGCAGATAATAGCGGCCGGGTTCGAGCACGAGCTGCGCGGTCCCGCCCTCGACCTCGGCAACCAGTGCTACCGGGGCTCCGTTCAGTTCGCCAAAGACCCGCCAATTTATCCCCTCCGGGACCGGCTCTCCGCCTTCCGCGAGGACGCCGACCAAAGTGAATTGCTGCGGCGGGAACGGATTTCCGTTCTCGTCGACCAGTACGAGCTCGACCGGTTCGTTCTGCGCGATATCCGACGGGCCGCCGACGCCGGCGCTGTCGCGAGATTGAGCTTCGCCGACCGCCGGGATGACGGCAGCGGCCCGCTCCGGATTTGGTATCGGCAGGGGCGGGATCGGGCCGGCGTCGGCTTGGGAGAAGGCGGGAGTCGCGGCGCCGCCGAGCAGTGCCGCGACCAAAACGAGGGCGGTGATTCGCCAGCGGGGGGCGTCAGAGGCCCGACGAATCGCGAGCGACATGCGGTTACCAACTCCAGACCCGGCGACGCCAAGTGAGGGAAGCCGGAAGGGGTGGCGAATCTGAGGCTGAATCCGGCTAGACAGACGCAATTGAACCCCCGGCAAGCGGCTACCTTGGCCTATTCATAACAAACAAAGCAGCCCCGATGTCTTCCGCAATCATCTTTTTGACCACCCGCCGTTCGGTCTCGGCCCGTTTCCTTGGGCCGCCGGGGCCGGATCGCGAGCAACTTCGCCAGATCCTGACGGCCGCGCTCAGGGTGCCGGATCACGGCAAACTCGCGCCGTGGCGGTTTGTGCTGCTCGAGGGAGAGCGGAGGCGCCAGGCCGGGGAGGGCCTGCTGGCCATCCGTCGCCGCCGGGGCGATATACTTTCGGATGAAGAGCGGCGCGCCGAGGTCGAGCGATTCACCGCCGCCCCGATTGCGGTCGGAATCGTCAGCCGGGCGGCGCCGCATCCGAAGATACCGGAATGGGAGCAACAGATTTCCGCCGGCGCGGTCTGCATGAACTTGCTGAACGGCGCCCATGCGCTCGGTTTCGCCGCCCAGTTGCTCACCGATTGGCTTGTCTACGACGCCGACGCCCGCCGGTTTCTCGGACTTGAGCCCTGGGAACGGCTGTGCGGCTTTATCCATATCGGCACGCCGAAAGTCGTTCCGACCGAACGGCCGCGTCCGGAGCCGGACGCCGTCCTGACGCGATGGCAGCCGCCGGAATCCCGGCGCTAACCTCTTGTTATGGTTAACCGCGCCTTTACCCGATTCCGCCTTAGATGGCGGGCGGTCCGAGTTGAATCGGACCGAACCCAACGGCGGTGGGCCGGACGCCGGGACAGCAGTCGATGGATGCAAGGGATTTTCTGGTCTGGAGCCGTTCCGCGTCGGCTTCGCGGCGCGCCGAGGCGGCGGTCGCCCTGGCGCACGCCTACCTCTATGGCGACATCGACGAGACGGTGGAGTCGAACCTCGAGACCGCGATGACCGTCCTTTTGGACGACGCGGCGCCGACGGTCCGCTATGCGCTGGCAGACGCCCTTGCGAACAGCGCCGACGCGCCGCGGCACGTCATCCTGAGCCTCGCGGGCGACCAGACGGAAATCGCCGCCGTGGTTCTGTCCCGATCTCCGGTCTTCCTCGACAGCGAACTTGTCGATCTCGTGGGAGCGATGAGCGAGCCGCTGCAAATCGCCATCGCCTCGAGGCCGCGGCTTTCGGCGGGTGTTTCGGCGGCGCTGACCGAGCTTGGCACCGCCGCGGCAGCCGCGACGCTCCTCACCAATGGCGGGGCGGAGATCGCGGGGATCAGCCTCGATCGTCTGGCACAGCGTTTCGGCGATCATCCGGAATTCCGCAACGCGCTGCTGGAACGGGATGATCTGCCGATCGCCGTCCGCCACAATCTCATTCGCGGCCTCTCCGAGGCGCTCGGCAATCTCGTTCGCATCAAGGACTGGCTCGACGACGAGCGCGCGGCAATCGTCGCCCAGGAGGCTTGCGACCAGGCGACGGTGGCGATCGCCGCCGAAAGCGCCAGGAAGGATTTGTCGGCGCTGGCCGAGCACCTTCGCGTCACCGGCCAGCTCACCACCTCGCTCCTGCTGCGAACGCTTTGCGCCGGCAATCTCGGCTTCTTCGCGGCGGCGCTGTCGGTGCTGACGCGGATGCCGGAGGAGCGGATCAAGGCAATCGTGGTCGATCGGCAGGTCACCGTCTTCGGTGCGGTCTACCGCCGCGCCGGCCTTCCCGAGCGGGCCTTCGAGGCGTTTGCCACCGCGATCAAGACTTGCCGCCACCATGCCGGCGAGGATGTCGATCCGAGCCGGCGCTACCACTACACCCGGCGCGTAGTCGACGAAGTCCTGGCGCGCTTCGAGCAGATGAGCGACGGCGAGATGAACGAATTGACCGCGATGCTTCGCCGCTTTGCGGCCGAGGCCGGCCGCGCGGCCGCCCGCGAATTCGTGCAGACCGAGATCCGGGCGGCCTAATCCGCGTCAGTAGCGGAACTGCTCGTTCAGGATGCGCTCGTCCCAGGAGTGGTCGGCGTCGAACATGATGAGGCTCTGGCTCGACTTGTCCTGAACGACATCGACCGCGTTCACCGATTTCGTCTCCGAATGGTCGGCAACAGCGTTGACCGGCCGCTTGGCCGCCTCCAGGACCTCGATCCTGACCCGTGAATGCTCCGGGAGCAGGGCACCCCGCCAGGATCGTGGCCGGAAGGGGCTGATCGGCGTCAGCGCCAATAGAGGCGCGTTGATCGGCAGGATCGGACCGTGCGCGGACAGGTTGTAGGCGGTGCTGCCCGCCGCCGTCGCCACCAGAACGCCGTCGCAGACAAGCTCGGCCATGCGCGTCCTGCCGTCGATGACGATCTTCAAATGCGCGGCCTGATAGGACTGCCGCAGCAACGATACTTCGTTGAACGCAAAGGCTTTGTGCGCGTCGCCATTCTCATCCCAGGCGGTCATCAGCAGGGGATGGATCGGCGTGGTCACGGCATGTCGCAGGCGATCGATCAGATTGTCGTCGTGATATTCGTTCATCAGGAAGCCGATCGTCCCGCAGTTCATTCCGTAGATCGGCTTGCCGCTGTTCATGAATTGGTGCATCGCCTGCAGCATGAAGCCGTCGCCGCCAAGGGCAACGATGTGACCTGCTTCTGCCGGATCGGTATTGCCGTACAGGCCGGACAATTTCTCGCGAGCGGCCCGGGCTTCGTCGGACGCGCTGGCGATGAAGGCGATTGCACCCGGGATTGGCGCCTCAGTCATGCTGGTAACCTCGGACAAGCCGCATTATCGTGCGCCTAGCATGGTCTTATCGCCATCGACAAACGAGGGGTGTTCATGAGCGCGGACCCGCCCGCCATTGCCGTATACGCGACCTTTCCGGATATCGCGACCGCGGAGGAGATTTGCCGCGACATGGTCGAATCCGGTCTGGCCGCCTGCGTCAACATTCTTCCGGGCATGCGGTCGATCTATCACTGGCAGGACAAGATCGAGGAGGTCGACGAGGTTGTGGCGATTATGAAGACCCGGCGCGACCTC
>CAYOBK010000217.1:0-4991 GCA_964402275.1 uncultured Bauldia sp. | reverse complement strand
CCGCGGCGGCGGCCATCGCCTGGCCGACCTCCGGCGTCAATTGCCGGGCTGCGTCCTGTGCGACCGCAAAGAGCGGCCCGTCCGGTCCTTGACCGGACAGAAAAAAGGCGATCACGAAGTGGTAGAAAGCCTGCGCATTGTCGACCTCGGTGCCAAGGCCGGCCGCATAGGCGACGCCGAGCGTGTAGTGCGCCGGCGCGAACGCCTCTTCGGCGGCCCGCTCGGTCCAGGCAAAGGCCTCCGCATAGTCTTGCTCGACGCCATAACCGTTCGCATAGAGGAGGCCGATCTGATACTCGGCCTCGGGCAATCCGCGGGCGGCGGCTCGGTTGAACCAATCGAACGCAGCGGCGTAATCCTGCTCGACGCCCTCGCCATTGACGTAGCGAAGGCCAAGGCCGAGCTCGGCATAGGCAAAGCCCTGTTCCGCGGCGGCCCGTTGCCACGTGACCGCGATGTCGAGGTCCTGCTCCACGCCGGCGCCGGCGAGATAAAGGAGCGCGAGAGCGTTTTGCGCCTCGGCCAATCCTGCCTCCGCCGCAAGCCGGAACAGGCGCGCGGCCTCCGCCGGATCGGCCTCGACGCCGTTGCCGGCCCGGTATAGTTCACCGAGCCGGTACTGCGCATCCGGGTCGCCCGCCGCGGCGAGCGGCGCCAGCACCTCGACCGCCTGCGCAAACGCCCCGGCCCCGATCAATGCGAGCGCCGCCTCAACGCCGCCCTGCTGTGCGGTCGCCCCCTTCGCCGACAGGAGGGCGATGCCGAGGGCGGCAACGGCGGCTCGCAGCCCCGGCGGCAGCCGCCTCACCTCAAGGCCTCGTCTGGCCGTCGCCGCGCACGCGGTATTTGAATATCGTCAGTTGCTCGACCCCGATCGGACCGCGGGCATGAAGTTTGCCCGTGGCGATGCCGATTTCCGCGCCCATGCCGAACTCCCCGCCATCGGCGAACTGCGTCGAGGCGTTGTGGAGCACGATGGCGCTGTCGACCCGATCGAGGAACCGCTTCGCCGCCGCCGGGTCGTCGGTGACGATCGCGTCGGTGTGCTGCGACCCGTATGTGGCGATATGCTCGATCGCCGCATCGACACCGTCGACCAGTTTCGCCGAGATGATCGCGTCGAGATACTCCGTCGACCAATCGGCATCGCCGGCGGCGGTGACGTAGTCGGCGGCGGCCCGAACGGCGGCGTCGCCGCGGATGGCGCAGCCGGCCTCGTTGAGCGCCGTCAGGATCGGCAACAGATGCGTCTCGGCGGCGGCGCGATCGACCAGGAGCGTCTCGGCCGCGCCGCAGACCCCGGTGCGGCGCATCTTGGCGTTGACGACGATCTTCTTAGCCATCTCAAGATCAGCCCTCGCATGCACATAGACGTGGCAAATCCCTTCGAGGTGCGCGAACACCGGGACCGACGCCTCGGCTTGCACCCGGCCGACGAGGCTTTTCCCGCCGCGCGGCACGAGCACGTCGATCGCACCGCCGAGCCCCTTGAGCATCAGGCCGACGGCGGCGCGGTCTTGTGTCGGCACGATCTGGATCGCATCCTCGGGCAGCCCCGCGATCCGCAATCCGTCGCGGAGCAACGCGACGATCGCCCGCGACGAACGGCTCGAATCCGATCCGCCGCGGAGGATCACGGCGTTGCCGGCCTTGATGCAAAGCGCGCCGGCGTCGGACGTAACGTTAGGCCGGCTTTCATAGATCACGCCGATAACGCCGAGCGGCGTGCGGACCCGCTCGATTCGAAGGCCGTTCGGCCGCTCCCAGGAGGCGATCACCTCGCCGACCGGATCGTTCAGCGCGGCGATCTCCTCGAGACCGGCCGCCATCGCCTCGATGCGTCTCTCCGACAGGATCAGGCGATCGCGGAAGGAACCGTTGACCCCACTTTTATCAGCATCGGCAACATCGGCCGCATTCGCTTCGAGGATCCTGGCGGCGTTCCCGCGAAGCTCGGCCGCCATTGCAGTCAGGGCGTCATTCTTCTGCCTCGCCGGGGCATGGGCGAGCACCGCCGCGGCCGCACGCGACCTGCGGCCAAGAACGGCCAGTTCGGCGGCCAGATCGTCCAATGCCGGCTTCCCGGCCACAATCTGCGCGACGGTCATTGGGGCTCCAATCCCGCTACGGGTGGCCTGTTTCGCACGGCGCCGACCGCCGATCAACAATGGACCCCGGCGCCTTCACCGGCTGCCCGACGCCGGTGGCGGCTGCTCCGGTTCCGCGACCCCAGGCGACGGCGATACCCGATTTGGTTGAGGAATTCGACGCCCCGTCAAGTGTCTATTTACCCTGATCGGCGAACCTTAGCCGGGCAAACGCAGCAACTCTCTGGGGCTTGGGCATGCTTGGTCTGGGTGTGGCCGGCGCGGCCGCGATCGCGGTCTCGGCACTGGTCGTTTCGCCGGCTTCGGGGCAGGAGGCGCCTCCGCCGGCAGGGCAGTATGAGACGCTGCTCACCACCGTTCTAGCCGACGGCAAGACCATCCTCGGCCAGGACATCGCCTACCCGCCCGGCTCGCCCCTGGTCACCGCGGCGGTGATCACCGTGCCCCCTGGCGGCGAAACCGGCTGGCACCTCCACGAGGTGCCGCTCTTTGGCTACATCATCGGCGGCGAATTGACCGTCGACTATGGCGACCAAGGTACGCGCCTTTACCGCGCCGGCGAAGGATTCCTCGAGGCGATCGATTGGCCGCATAACGGATTCAATGCGGGCGACAAGCCGGTGACGATTCTCGCCGTCTATATCGGCGCCGAAGGCATTGCCGACTCGGTCCCGGTGGAGCGGATCGAAGCCACCGTCAAGCTAGGCGCCGCCGATGACCATGTCGTCGCGGTGGATCATCTCCGGTCGCCCCGCATAGCCCAGTATCGACTCGATCTCCGCACTGTTGCGGCCACTGATCCGTTCGGCGTCATCGGCATCGAAGGCAACGAGCCCGCGCCCGATTTCCTCGCCGTCGGGGCCGATGATCTTTATGGCGTCGCCGCGCTGAAACCCTCCGCGCACCGCGGTCACGCCGGCCGGCAGGAGGCTCTTGCCCGAGCGGAGCGCCTTCAGGGCCCCGGCATCGATGACCACAGCGCCGCGGGTCTCGAGGTGGCCCGATATCCACTTCTTGCGCGCAGTGCCGGGCTTGGTCTCGGCGACAAACCAAGTACTGCGGTTGCCGGCGGATATGGCGGCAAGGGGGTTCACGCGATGGCCGCCGGCGATCACCATGGTGGTGCCCGCGCCGGTGGCAATGCGAGCAGCCTCGATCTTGGTCTGCATGCCGCCGCGGGAGAGATCGGTTCCGGCGCTGCCGGCCATCGCCTCAATTTCCGGAGTTACGCGCTCCACCAGCTCAATGAACTTGGCATCGGGATTGCCGGCGGGCGGGGCTGAGTAAAGCCCGTCGACATCGCTCAGCAGCACCAGGAGGTCGGCGCCCATCATCGAGGCGACCCGCGCCGCCAGCCGGTCATTGTCGCCATAGCGGATCTCGTTGGTCGCCACCGTGTCGTTTTCGTTGATCACCGGCACGGCCCGGAGCTTGAGGAGCGTCGTGATCGTCGAGCGGGCATTGAGATAGCGCCGGCGTTCCTCCGTATCGCCGAGCGTCAGCAGGATCTGCCCGGCGGTAAGGCCATGGTCGCCCAGCACTTGTGACCAGGCACGGGCGAGCGCGATCTGGCCGACCGCGGCCGCTGCCTGCCCTTCTTCGAGCTTCAGCACCCGCACGCCAAGGCCGAGCACTCTTCGGCCGAGCGCGATCGCACCCGAGGACACCACCAGCACGTCACGCCCGCCGCCGGCGAGCGCGGCGAGATCGGCCGCCAGCGCCGCCAGCCAATCGGCGTTGAGCTTGCCGGTCTCTGCATCGACGAGAAGGGACGAGCCGATCTTGACGACGATCCGGCTGAAATCTTCCGGTTTTCGGGTCACGGGAGGCACCAGGATGGCTGGTCGAGCGCGCAGCAGATACCGCGCCTGCCCATCAGCGACAAGGCGCGGTCAGGGCTGCCACGGGCCGGCAGGCGCCGGTTCGGGAGCCTCGATGGCGCCGCTTTCCGCTTCGGCCGCGCGACGCACCGCCCGCAGGAGCTCGGCCACGCCGGCGCCGGCGACTGCGGACAGCGCAAAGGGTCGCCGGCCGGTCGCCGCCGCGAGGGCGCGTTGTTTGGCGTTGAGCTCCGCCTCCGGCACCGCGTCGATCTTGGTGATCGCCACGATCTCGGTCTTTTCCGCAAGGCCGTGGCCATACTGCGCCAGTTCAGTACGAACGGTCTTGTAGTCGCCGACGACGTCCTCGCCGGTGCCGTCGACGAGATGCACGAGCACGCGGCAGCGCTCGAGATGGCCGAGAAAACGATCGCCGATCCCGGCTCCCCGATGCGCGCCTTCGATCAGGCCGGGAATGTCGGCAAGGACGAACTCCCTGCCGTCGACCGAAGCGACGCCGAGATTGGGATGGAGCGTGGTGAAGGGATAGTCGGCGATCTTCGGTTTCGCCGCGGACACCGAGGCGAGCAAGGTCGACTTTCCGGCATTCGGAAGCCCGATCAGCCCGGCATCGGCGATCAGCTTCAGCCGGAGCCAGATCCACATTTCCATGCCTTCCTGTCCGGCGTTGGCGCGGCGCGGGGCACGGTTGGTCGACGTTGTGAAATGAAGATTGCCGAAGCCGCCATTGCCGCCGCGCGCGAGGACGATCCGTTGCCCCACCTCGGTGAGGTCGGCGATCAACGTCTCGTTCTCCTCGTGGAGAATCTGCGTCCCGGCCGGGACCCGAAGGATCACGTCCTCGCCGTCGGCGCCGGTGCGGTTCCGGCCCATCCCGTGCCCGCCGGTCTTGGCCTTGAAATGTTGCTGGTAGCGGTAATCGATCAGCGTGTTGAGGTTGGCGACGCATTGCGCGATAACATCGCCGCCGCGTCCGCCGTCTCCGCCGTCAGGCCCGCCAAACTCAAGAAATTTTGCGCGGTGGAAGCTGACGCACCCGGCG
>CAYOBK010000216.1:0-14009 GCA_964402275.1 uncultured Bauldia sp. | reverse complement strand
ATTGCGCAGGACCGGCTCGGGCGGCGTCTTGAGGTCCCACACGAGGGCCGTCCAGGATAGCGCGCGCAGAAGGTAATAGGTCGGATCGATTTCCCACCATTTGAATCCCTGCCTGACGCTCGACTGGTAGGCGTGGTGATTGTTGTGCCAGCCCTCGCCCATGGTGAAGACCGCCAGCAGCCAGTTGTTTCGCGAATCATCGCCGGTGACGTAGCGCTTCCGTCCGAAGACATGCGCCACCGAATTAATGGCGAAGGTCGCATGGTAGACGCCGACCGTACTCCACACGAAGCCGACGACGAGCCCGGGCCACCCGCCGATCAGGAAGCATGCGACACCAAGGATCAGAGCCGGGAACAATTCGTACTCGTGGAGCCAGCGCAATTCCGGATAGCGCGTCAGGTCCTGGATCTTGTCGTAATCGGGGTCACGGTGGCGATTGGTGAAGATCCAACCGAGATGGGCAAAGATGAAACCCCGGTGCCGCGGCGAATGCGTGTCCTCCTCGGTGTCGGAATGCAGATGGTGATTGCGGTGCTTCGACGCCCACCACAATACGCTCTTCTGCGCGCTGCTCTGAGCCAGAAAGGCAAGGACGAACTGGAACCAGCGGCTGGTGGAATAGGACCGATGCGAGAAATAACGATGGTAGCCGGCGCCGATCGCGAAGATGCGCAGCACGTAGAGCACCACCATCATCGCCAGCGCCTCGACCGTTACTCCGGTCCAGATCGCGCCCAAGGCCGCGGCATGAATCAGAATGAAGGGCGTCGCCGACGGATAGATGATGTCGTCATCGTGCTCTGCAGGTTCGGTCATGAGGACTCCAGTATGCGCCGTATCCGCCCGAGATCGACCTAGCTGTCCGGCAATGCTACCGCAATCCACCGGAGCGGCCGACGCCATCCATTCTCAACAGGCAAGAACCTTGCCG
The DNA here is from genome assembly GCA_964402275.1 of uncultured Bauldia sp. GTDB lineage: Bacteria > Pseudomonadota > Alphaproteobacteria > Rhizobiales > Kaistiaceae > JADLGL01. The sequence continues at coordinate 13,075 of CAYOBK010000216.1, read as the reverse complement.
CCAATGGGCCATTCCGCCGCGGCTACTGCTCGGCGGTCATGTTGGCGTTTCCGCCGGCTTGTTCCCGGCAGGGCCCGCAAAGACCGCGAATCTCGGCGGCGACGCGCTGTACCATGAAGCCGTCGGCCGCGGCATCGGCGCGGAGTATCGCTACCGCCTCCGAATCCTCGATCTCCGACACCATGCCACAATTGTCGCAGATCGCGAAAACCACCGCACCATCGGAGTGATGGGAATGAGCACAGGCGACATAGGCGTTGATCGACTCCACCCGGTGAGCGAGACCTTCCTCGACCAGGCGGTTGAGGGCCCGGTCGACCGTCGGCGGGGCGGTGATGCCCTGATGCCGCACGGCATCAAGGATCTCGTATGCGGTCATCGGTCCGTCCGCCGAGCGCAAGGCCCCGTAAATCGGCCCCCGCGCTGCCAGCCGTCGCGATTTCGCCATGATATCCCCTTTGAGCCGCCTGAGATTGATCGGCCTAGGTCCTTTCAGTTTACGATCAGTATATCATGCCGCAAAATGCCTGATTCAACCAAGCGATCGATGGCTTGAACCGTTGGAATTCAGCCGATTTCCCGCAGGCGCGTGGCGCCGGGCGCGCGTGGCCGCCCTTCTTGCCCTGGCGGCGGCGATGCCCATCGCCTCCGCTGAGGCCCACCCCCATGTCCTGGTGACGGCACGGGCCGAGATCGTATTCGGCACCGGCGCAAACATCGACGCTGTCCGGCACATCTGGCAGTTCGATCCCGCCTTCTCGGCGTATGCCGTGCAGGGTTACGACACCAACAATGACGGCGTGGTCATGATCGCCGAGCTCGCTCCGCTCGCCCGGATCAACGTCGAATCGTTGGCTGAGTTCGGCTTCTTCACCTGGCTGGCGGGCGGGGACCGGTCCGCGGCGTTCCTGCCGCCGAGCGAGTACTGGCTCGACGTCTATGAGGGCTTGCTGACGCTGTTCTACACGCTGCCTTTGGCGGAGCCGCTGCCGGTCGATGAAGTGGCAACGCTCGAGGTCTACGATCCGGAGTATTTCGTCGCCTTCACCTTCGACGATGTGCGCCCGGTGCTGCTCGTCGCGGCGCCACAAGGCTGCGCGGCGACGTACCGTCCGCCGCAAGAGCTTGACGGCGCCACCGCGATGCTTCTCGCCGCGATCCCGGCCGACCAACGTGAGTTGCCGCCGGAACTCGCCGGCGCCGCGGCCGGTCTCGCCAACACGATCGAGATCACGTGCCGATGAGACGATCGCGAATCGCCCTTTTCGTCGGCGTCGCGGCGTCGATCGGCCTGCCGGCAATCGCGCTGGCGCAAGGAGGGCCGTTCGGAATCGGCACGCCCGAGCCGGGCGGCGCCGCCTGGGCCGGTCCGCTTGCCCCGATCTTCGCGCAAATCGCGGCGTGGCAGACGGAATTCTACCGCCAGCTGACGGATGCACTGGCTTCGCTCAAGGAGAGTGGTGGCGCAGTCTGGCTCCTTGCCGGCGTCAGTTTCCTTTACGGCATATTCCACGCGGCGGGACCCGGACACGGGAAGGCGGTCATCACCGCCTATCTCCTCGCCTCCGGGGAAACGCTGAGGCGCGGCATCGCGATCTCCTTTGCCGCCGCCTTTGTCCAGGCGCTGACCGCGGTCGCTCTCGTTTCGATTCTCGCCGGTGTGCTCAACGTCACCTCGGTCACAATGACCGAGACCACCAATCTCCTCGAGATCGCCAGTTACGCGCTGATCGCGCTGGTCGGGGCGTGGCTGCTCTGGTCGCGGCTCCGCAACGGCCGCGCGGACGCTCACCACCGTGCCGGCCACCATCGGAGCGATCACACGCGGCCGAGGGAACTCGGCGCCGCGGCGGCGATCGACGGCGATCACCATCACAGTCACCATGCGCCGGATCCCGCCGCCGTCGCGGAGCCTCTCTCCTTGAGGTCTGCCCTGGCGGCGGTCCTCGCCGTCGGCATCCGGCCCTGCTCCGGAGCGGTGATCGTGCTCGTCTTCGCACTCTCGCAAGGGCTTTACGCGGCCGGCATCGCGTCGACCTTCGTCATGGCGGTCGGCACCGCGATCACCGTTTCGGCGCTGGCTTCCGTCGCCGTCTTCGCGCGCGACTTCGCGGTTCGGCTCACCGGTGGCGGCCGACGGCTGGCGACAGTGCTTCGGCTCGTCGAGATACTGGCCGCCGGCGCGGTACTGGTGTTCGGCCTCCTCCTGCTCGGCGGTGCTCTTTCGGCCTGACCGCTTGACCGAATGTTATAATATACGCATATAGGGGCCGTCACCCCTTCTATTGCGAGCCGCCATGCACAATGATTCCGCCGGATTGATCGTCTCCAGCCCTTCAAGGGGGCCCGGATTCGGCTTGTTCGGCATGGGCCTTGTGCGGCGGCTCGCCCTTTCGCTCACCGCCGCCTCGGTGCTTGCCGTTCTGGCGTGGTGGGCCCTTGCCGGATGACCGCACAGCCGGCGGCGCCGATCGAAATGTCGGACGTCTCGCTCGGCTATGGCGGTCGGCCGGTCCTAAGGCAAGTCAAATGGACCATTCGCCCGGGCTCGATGACGGCCTTGGTCGGCCCGAATGGCGGTGGCAAGTCGACCCTCCTGAAGGCCATCGCCGGCGAGCTCAGGCCGCTTGCCGGCACGATCGACCGCCATGGCGCCGAACCGGGTGCTATCGCCTACCTTCCCCAGTCCTTCGATTTCGACCGCCAGTTCCCGATTCAGGTGAAACACGTCGTCGCCATGGGGCTCTGGCCGAAGCTCGGCCCCTTCGGCAACCTCCGCAAAAGGGATGCGGACGCCGTCGACGGGGCACTCGCCCGAGTGGGGCTGGCCGGTTTCGGCCGGAAAGGGATCGGCGAACTTTCAGGCGGTGAACTGCAGCGGGTCTTGTTCGCGCGGATGATGGTTCTCGATGCCTCGATCATCCTGCTCGACGAACCTTTCGCCGCGATCGACCGCGATGCCGTCGCCGACCTCCTCGCGATCATGACCGGCTGGCACCTTGACGGACGAACCATCGTCGCGGCGCTCCACGATCTCGACCTGGTACGGAGCACATTTCCCGAAGCGATGCGCATTGCCGGCGGGACGGCAACGCTGGGCGCGTCCGCGGAGATCCTCGGCGTCGCCGGGGTCGTCACCCCGCCGGTCCCGGCCGGGTCCGATGCGCTTCCGGGCGCGGTTGCATGATCGACGACCTGCTGCTCGCGCCATTCGCCGATTTCATGTTCATGCGGCGGGCGCTGGCGGGTTCGATCGCCATCGCGATCGGAGCGGCGCCGATCGGCGTCTTCCTCACACTGCGGCGGATGAGCCTCACGGGCGACGCGATTGCGCATGGCATCCTGCCCGGCGCGGCGATCGGCTATCTTGCCGCCGGGCTGTCGCTCACGGCGCTGACGATCGGCGGCCTTGTCGCCGGCATGGCGGTGGCCATAGCGGCGGCGATCGTCTCGCGAAGCACGGTGCAGCGCGAGGACGCGTCACTGGCGGCGTTCTACCTGATCTCCCTGGCGCTCGGCGTCCTCTTGATATCGCTGCGCGGCGGCGCGATCGACCTGCAAAGCTTCCTGTTCGGATCGGTGCTTGGCCTCAACGACGAAGCGATGTTCCTTCTGGTCGGGATTTCGGCGATCACCCTCGCCGGGCTGGCCTTGATCTACCGGCCGCTCCTCATGGAATCGTTCGACCCGGCGTTTCTTCGCCAGGTCAGCCGGACCGGACCGCTCAGCCACTACGCGTTCCTGGCATTGGCGGTCCTCAACCTCGTCGCCGGCTTTCATGCGCTGGGGACGCTGATGGCGGTCGGAATCATGATCCTCCCCGCCGCCGCCGCCCGGTTCTGGGCGCGAAGCCTCGGCCGGATGATCGCCGTCGCCATGGCAATCGCCGCAGCAAGCTGCATGGTCGGCCTCCTTGTCTCCTTCCACCTCGACGTGCCGAGCAGCCCGGCAATCATCCTCACCGCCGGTTTCGTCTATCTCATGTCCGTCGCCTTCGGCCGCGAGACCGGCCGAGCGGCGCGGCGCGCAAGCGCGACGGCCTGACCCGGCAATTGCAGTCCCCGCCCGAGCCCAAACCTCATGCCACCTTGACGTATGTTATAATATACGCATAGTGGTGCCGAGGCTAGATGTCATCGGAGCGGCTGCGATGTCGTTGAGAAGTTTGGGCCTGCCCTTTTTGCTGCCGATCGCCGTCGCGGCGGCATTGGCAGGGTCCTCGCCGGCGCCGGCCCAGGACAGAATTTCGGTGGTGGCGAGCTTCGCCATCCTTGCCGATTTCGTGGCGGAGATCGGCGGCGACCGCGTGAGCGTGACGACGCTGGTCGGTCCCGGCGGAGACGTGCACACCTTCTCGGCCACGCCGGCCGATGCGCGTGCCGTCGCCGAGGCGGATATATTGGTGGTGAACGGCCTCGGTTTCGAAGGATGGATCGATCGCCTCATCGAGGCGTCCGGGTTCGGCGGCCCGGTGGTGGTGGCTTCCGAGGGCGTCACTGCCCTGCCGGACGCCCACGACCACATCCACATCACGGAGGGCGGCGTCGTGCACGACCACGACGCGCTCGACCCGCATGCCTGGCAAGACGTCGGCAACGCCGCGATCTATGTCGGCAATATCGACGCGGCCCTCGCCGCCGCGGATCCGGCGGGCGCGGCCGGCTACGCCGCCAGGCTCGAGGCCTATGAGGCCGAACTTGCCGCGCTCGAGGCGGAAATCACCGAAGCCCTGGCCGGCATCCCGCCCGGCCGCCAAACCATCGTCACTTCGCACGATGCGTTCGGCTATTTCTCGGCCGCTTACGGTATTGCCTTCCTGGCGCCGCAAGGGGTCAACCCCGACGCCGAGGCGGGCGCCGGCGATATCGCGGCGCTCATCCGCCAGGTCAACGAGCAGATGATCGGCGCCGTGTTCGTCGAAACGATCACCGATCCGCGGCTGGTCGAGCAGATCGCGCGCGAGACCGGCGCCGTCGTCGGCGGCACGCTCTACTCGGACACGCTGACAGGCCCGAACGGACCGGCGGCCACTTACATCGCGATGATGCGGCACAATGTCCGCACCATCGCCGCGGCGCTCAGTCAGTAGTCAGGCGGCGCTTCCGCTCCGCCTGCCGGATGTTACGGCACAACGCACGGGTAGGTTCGACCGTCGGCTGCTAGGTAGTAGCCGGTCCACGGGTCCCAATACTGTCCGTAGTTCTGCTGACACCAGACGAACCAATCTGGATCGTCTGTGTCGTAGCGGCCGCCATCCCAGTTGTAGGCCACAAGCCCCGGGTAAGGCAGCGGCTGCCCGCTAAGGCATGCGGCCGACGCCCGGTTGTAGGCCGCCTGCCACTCAGGTTGGTTCGCGGCGCGGTTGATGCCCACACCGATACCGGCCCCGATCAGGCCGCCGATGCCAGGCCGGTTGGCGACGATCTCGCCGGCGACCGCGCCGAAAATGCCTCCAACAGCCCCGGCGAAAGCCGCGTTGAAGAACCGCCCGCCCGACCACCAGTTGGCATAGTCCTTCGCGTAAATGTCGCACTCTTCAGCGGTGTAGGCCGACGCTGTTCCGGTCGTCAGCGCCGCGCCCCCCAGCAGAACCGTCAAGACCACAAAGATTCGCAAAAGCATGATGATTTCTCCTCGCCGTCCGCCCCGTCGAGAAGCGATCCTATTCGTTATCGACGGCAAAATCACGTCCCCAACCCGGCGGGCCGCTTTGCCGCCAAAAGGACCGGTCAGCGGACCACGCTCAGATCCCACCGGAGCACCTGGCCGTCCGCCGAACTTGTCACCACCGTGCCGCCGTCCGGGGTGAAGATGATGCCGCTTATCAAATCGTCGTGCCCGACCATATTGGCGATGATTTCCGCCGTCTCGCGATCCCACACAAGCAGCGTCCCGTCATTGGAGCCGACAAGGACGAGAGCGTCGTCCGGGGAGAGCGCGACCGCTGTGACGTCCTGCTCCTGATCGTAGCCCTCGAGGACCGCAACCGTCTCACCGGTGGTAACGTTCCAGATGCGCGCGGTGCGGTCGTTCGACCCGGTGACCATCCTGCGCCCGTCGGCTGAGAAGACGATCGACCGGATCTCCTGCGTGTGGCCCTCGAAGTTGGCAATCTCGGCGCCCGTCGCGAGATCCCACAGCTTGGCATCGGCGTCGGAGGATCCGGTGGCGACGAGGCGCCCGTCGGGAGAGAACACCGCGACGGCGACGATGCTGTCATGATTGAGGACCGCCAGCTCCTCCCACGTGATCGCGTCCCAAATCCGCGCCGTGGAATCGTAAGACGTCGTCACGATCTTCGTCCCGTCGGGCGAGAACGCCGCGGACCAGACCAGCGCCTCGTGGCCGCTGAGAACCGCCAGCTCGTCGCCGGTCTCGGCGTCCCATACGCGCGCCGTGCGGTCGTAGACCGCCGCGACGATCTTCGCGCCGTCAGGGGAAAAGGCGGCGTTGCTGATCGCCTGCGGCCGGCCGTTGGCGCCGATGACTTCCATGACCATCAGCTGCTCGCCGGTCTCGGCGTCCCAGAGCCGGGCCGTGCCGTCGCGCGAGCCGGTGAGGATCGTCTCGCCGTCCGGCGAGAAGACAGCGGAATAGACCCAGCTCGCATGGCCTTCGAGCCGGAGCACCGGGCCGCCGTCCGGAAACGCCCAGAGCCCGACCGTGAAATCCTGCGAGGCGGTCAGCACCCGCGTGCCGTCCGGTGAGAAGACCGGGGCGTATGCCCATGAGCCATGCCGGCCGAGCTGCTCGTGCGGCACCAGCGGCAAATCCTCCGGCTGCGCGAGGGCGCCGATCGAGGCGGTCAGGCTAAGAGCGACCGCAAAAGCGGCGCCGCGGAAACGGTTCGGCACGGATCAATCCTCCCTCGGCGGTGGGTTCGCGACTCTTGAGCGCCGGACCTTAAGGGACCCGCCAGATGCTGGCCGTTCCGTCGGTGGAGGCGGTCGCCAGAAGCGTGCCGTCCGGTGAGAGCGCGATGTCGAGGATCGGCCCGAGATGTCCGGTGACCACGGCGACCGGCGCACCCGTCGCCGCATCCCAAATTCGTGCAGTGAAGTCGGCGGAGGATGTCACCACCAGCGCGCCGTCCGGCGAGAACAGCACGTTCTCGACCGCGTCCATATGGCCCTCCAGAACCGCGATGACGCCGCCGGTGGCGGCGTCCCAGAGTCGCCCGGTGCCGTCGTTCGATACCGTCGCGACCGTTCCGCCGTCGGGTGAAAACGCCACGCCGCGCACTTCCCTTTGGTGCTCCCGCAACACCGCGAGTTCGGCCCCGGTCGCCGTGTCCCAAATGCGCGCGGTCGCGTCCGCCGAACCGGTGATCAGGCGGCTGCCGTCCGGCGAGAATGCCGCGACGCTGACAAGGCTGTCGTGAGCGAGGACGGCCCGCTCGGCGCCTGTCGCGGCGTCCCAAAGCCGCGCGGTATTGTCGTAGGAGGCGGTGTAGATCAGCGTTCCGTCCGGCGAGAAGCCCGCGCTCCAGACGAGACCGCCATGACCGGTCAGCCGGAACAGCATCTCGCCGGTAGCGGCGTCCCAGACCCAGGCGGATCGGTCGAAGCTCGAGCCGATGATTCGCGTCTCGTCCGGCGAATAGACCGCCCCGTTCAGCGCCTGCGCTCTGCCATTGGCGCCGGCGGCGGTCATCGTGAGCGAATTGCCGCCGTTGGCGCCGTCCCAGACCCGAACCGTGCCGTCACGGGAGGCCGACAAAATGTCCCGGCCGTCGGCGCTGAAGGCCACGCTGTTGACGGTCGACCCGTGGCCCTCGAAGACGAGCGCTGCGCTGCCGGTGGCGACGTCCCAGGTTCGTACCGTGTGGTCGCTCGACGCCGTCACGAGGCTGGCCCCGTCGGGCGAAAAGGCAACCGAAGTCACGCCGTCGGCGTGGCCGAAGAGAAGCGCAAGTTCCTCCGCGGCCGGCGGAGAAGATTGACCCAACGTTCCCGTGGCAAGCAAAAGCGCGCCGAACAACCCTGCTGCCGGCGCAGCGCGGCTGACCCTCATCTCCCTGCTCCTCCCCGGCCTGCGGCTGGTTCAACCAAACCAACGCGGCCATTTGCGACCGCGCTCCGGCGGGGCGTGCCCCACTTGTCGCGGCCTTTCGGTTGGCCCAGACTAGCTTAGGAACCAGGGCCGCGCCACGGGTCGGTAGCTCCGGCGGACGGGGCGGCGCGGCGCCGGCGTGGCGCCTGACCGCGCGTAGCTCAGCGGATCAGAGCATCGGACTTCGAATCCGAGGGTCGCAGGTTCGAATCCTGCCGCGCGGGCCAATTCTTTCCGGCTCAGATTTCAGGATATCAGCACCGCCAGGATGGCCGCGTAAGTCAAATGGTGGACAAGCTGGTCGGTGCCTAGAACCAGCGACTTGTTGGCCGCCGTGAGCGGAAAGCGCCGCTCGACCTGCTCCTTCGTCCAGTCGGCATGGTAGTGGATCAGGAACTCGCCGACGACGATCGCAACCCCGGTCCAAAAGGACGGCGCAATCACCAGAAATGCCGGCATCGACCCGACCGCGTGGAGGCCGGCATGGACGATGCCCGACGGATGCCCGTAATCGCCCTTGTGGCGGAAAAACTCGTAGGGCCGCTGGAAAACGAAATCGAACAGGAAATGCTTGACCTGCAGGATCGCCAGGACGCCGATGATCGCGGCCGCATCAATCACCAAGAGCTGGGCCCTCCCCGCGCGTCACCCGGCGCAATATGAGCCAAGCGGGCGCGGCAATCCACACCTTGTCGGCGGCGACCATCGTCCGCCGGTCACGCCGGATGTCCGTGTCCGGCCGCGGCCGGGACATCGGCGGCCAGCTGATAATCGCCCGTCCTTGTCCGGAGCGTCTCGTAGAACTGGAACAGCCGGCGGTCGGGGAACGTGATCAGCGGCAGGCAGCGGTCGATCGCCGCGTTGGCCTTGCGGCCTTCGGTCAGCGCGTAGACGGCTTCGACATGCGCCACCGCCAGGGACTGGAACCCGCGCGTGTTGGCGAGCGCCTCGTCGCCGACGAGGATGTGGATCGGCTCGCGCCTCGTCTTGCCCTTGAGCGAAATCGAGCCGGCTTCGAGGAAGGCCATGTCGGGCGCCGCTTCCCGGGTGGCGTCAACCACGACGATGTCGTAGCCGACCATCTTGCAGGCGCCTTCGACGCGCGAAGCGACGTTCACCGTGTCGCCGACGCAGGAATAGTCGAACCGCGTCTCAAGCCCGAGATTGCCGACCAGCGCGCTCCCGGTCGAGATGCCGATGCGGATGGCCAGTTCGTCGATCTGGTGGCGGTTGGCCTTGAGGCGAAAGGCGTCGCGGGCGTTCAGCTCGTCGAGGGTCCGGCGCATGCCGAGCGCCGCCCGGCAGGCCCGGCGAGCGTGGTCGGGCACGTCCACAGGCGCGTTCCAGAAGGCCATGATGGCGTCGCCGATGAACTTGTCGATCGTCCCGGACTGTTCGGTGATCCGGGCGCCCAGCGCGCCGAAGAGGGTGTTGAGCAGGGCCACCAAATCGGTCGGAGCCATTCCCTCGCTGAGCGTCGTGAAGTCCTTGATGTCGGAGAACATGATCGACAGCTCGCGGGTCTCGCCGCCGAGTTTGACGCCGACGCCACTCTTCTCGATCTGAGCCAGAAGGTCCGGGGAGACATAGTTGCCGAACATCGCCCTGATGCGGCGCTTGTCCGCGTCGGTGATGACGAAGCGGGAGAACAGCATCAGCGCGTAGATAATCAGACCGCCGATCAGCGGGAAGGACGGATCGATCAGCAGCCCGGAATTGGTGAAGGCCAGCCAGGAGCCTGCGACGACGACCACGGCGAAGGCGACGCCGACGGCGAACGAGAAAACCGGCCGCGAGGTGAAGATGACCGCGACGATGATCGCAAGGCCGATCACCAGCATCTCGAGTATCTCGAGCCCGCTAATCCAGTCGGCGCGCTGCAGATAGGTGCCCGAGAGAATCTGCTGCAGCGCCTGCACGTGGATCTCGACTCCGGGCACGTTCTCGCCGAGCGGCGTGCCGCGGATGTCAAGGAGGCCGGTCGCCGACGTGCCGATGAACACGATATTGCCGTCAATGCGATCCCGGAACGTGGTCCAGTCCGGCCCGAGAATGTCCATCGCCGAGACGTAGAGGCCGTCGGGCGCGCGCTGGTAGTAGAGCCAGAGGGAACCGTTGGGCGTGGTCGGGATGTCGAAATCGCCGACGCGGATGCTTTCGACGATGCCGTAGCCCGCCCGGTCGCCGAAGACGACGAATGTCGAGGCGCCGAGGGCGACGCGAAGAGCTTCCAGCGGCAGCGACGGGTAGAGATCGCCGCCGTCCGACCACAGCAAGGGAAAGCGGCGCACGGTTCCGACGTCGCCGGCCGGATCGAGGCTGATGCTGCCGAGACCGCGGGCGGCTTCGACAAGCACCGGAAGCGACATCGCGGTGCCGACGATCGCCGGGACCGCAAGGTCCGGGTTGCCGCCGACAATGGCAAATCCCGCCTTCGCACCTGGCGGCGGCGGGCCCCCGCCCGCCGTCGTCCCGAAGCCGAGCACCGCCGGTGCGTTTGCCAGCGCTTCGGCGAAATCGAGATCGTAGTCGCGGAGCGGCGGCCCGTCGGCGCCGCCCGCGGGCAAGCCGCCCTCGATCGTTTCGGCGATCCGCGCCGGTGACATGCGGTCCGGCTCGGGAAACACCACGTCATATACGACGGCGGCCGCACCCAGCGCCGTCAGCCGGGTGGCCAGTTCCGCCATCAGATTCCGCGGCCACGGCCATTGCCCGATGGCCGCCAGGGACGCTTCGTCAATGTCGACGATCCGCACCGGATGGTCGACGGCCTCGCGCGGCGCGAGACGCTGGTAGTTGTCGAAGGTCACGTCGCGCACCGCCTGAACCGGATAGGGATCGGCGAGGCGTATCCAGGTAAGCAGCGCCAGGATCGTGAGGCCCAGAAGGACCGGGATCAGGCGCTGCTTCCACATTTTAGGCCGCTATCCCGCCGGCGATTTAGTTGCCGACGCTGTTTGACGGACAGGGCGGCGCAGAGACCGTTCTCGGGATGACACACGGATCCGGCTCGGGCTCCGGTTCCTCCTCCACCTCGGGCGGTATCAGGCATGATGGCGCACCCCGCACCCGATACTCCTGAAGCAGCCGCAGCTGAGCCGCCGTCGCGAGGGGAAACGTCGCATTCCGGAACATGTGGCCGCGCATTTCCGTCGTGGTCCAGCCGTTCGGCCCGAGGGCGATCGACAACGCCTCGCAGAATTCATCGAGCACGGCGCAGGCAGGGTCGCCGGGAGCCGTGCCTTCGGGGCAATGGAAGGCATCGCCGCCGCCATAGAGCATCATCGCAATCTGCTGCAGCACAGTGAGGTCGAACACCGTTCCGCGGACGCCGATCGTGCCGGCCGGCGTGCGGATGGAGTACGCGTTGCTGGGCGAGTTGCCGCTGATGAAGCGGAAGGTGCCGCCGAGGGCGTTGGCGACGAACGCGCCGACCGTGTCGGGGCTTTGCATCAGATAACGCTCGATCACGAGCTCGGAGTTCGGACCGACCACCATGCGGGTCTCGTCCACGAATACGATCTGAACGATGCCTCTCTCATTGGTGACGATGGTCTGACCCTCGAACAGATCAATTCCCTGAACCACGGTCACCTCTTGTCCGCCGAGCGCGGCGATCGCCGCCGGCGTCACGCCGGCGACATTCCCTATCGGTACCTGCGCATAGGAGACGCCGACGACAGACAGCGCGATGACGAACGGGATGGTGACTCTGTTCAGATGACGGCGGGCGAATTCACCAGGCCGCCGAGCGCGTTGCAAATGCTTCCGACCGTCGCCGTTCATTTTTCCGTCTCCTTGGTGGTGAGTGACGCGATGGAGCGTCGGTCTTTCGGCCGATAATGGTCCGCCCGCGGCGGGCGCCGCGACTTCCGGACGGCGACGTTCTACCGCCAAATGGGCTTCCCGTCATGCCTGCTGTCAGTCGCGCCCGAAGGCGTTGCCGTTCGGGGCGCCGCCGCGGCCCGGATTGTCGCGCTCATCTTCGCCGGGAGCGCACTCTTCGCCGTTGCCGAGGCCGCGGTTGTTCTTCTCGCATTCCTCGGGCTCGGGCTCGGGTGGCGGCGGCGGTGGCGGCGGCGGAGGTGGCGGCGGAGGTGGAGGTGGAGGCGGTGGCGGAGGCGGAGGCGGCGGCGGAGGTGCCGCTTCCGCCTCGGCCAACTCCACCAGCTCGGTCAGGCAGTCATCGGCGCGAGGGACGTGAAAGGCCGCCAACAGGGTCGGCGGGTTCCCCGCATAGGGAAAGTTGGCGATAGCGGTCGCGGCGCGGCTTCGCTCGTCGCGGATGATTTCGGCCCGGAGGCCGCCGATGATGGTGCCAACCGAACAACGCTCGACAAGAACGGTGCAGTCGATTCCGTCCGGGCAGAGGTACACCGAGCCCTGCTCCACCATCACCTTGGCGGAGCCATCCTCCCACGACACGGTCAGCTCGTACGCCGTCCCGCGGACCCCGATCGTGCCTCCCGGCGTTCGCATCGTATAGGCTTCGCTCGGGCTGTTGCCGGAAATGAACCGGAAGGTCCCGCCGAGCGCGTTCACCGCCAACTGTCCGAACGTAGTCGGATCGCGCAGGAGATAGCGCTCGATCGCAAGCGCCGAGTTCGGCCCGATCACCATGCGCGTGTCGTCGACGAAGACGATCTGCACCTCGCCGCTCGGCCCCGTGGAAACGGTCTGGCCCTCGAAGAGCTGGCTGCCCTGGATGATCGTGACCTCGCGGCCGCCCAATTGGCCGGTCGCCGCCGGCAAAACGGCAACGGCCTGGCCGAGGCTCGCCTGCTGTTGCGCCACGGCGGGTGCGAACGCCGTCGTTACGAGCGCCAACGCTGCCGGCAGCCACAACGAACGTCGATGGAGTGATTTCCGCCCTGCGCTTCCGCCCGCAGGGCTGCGCGCGGCCGCGGCCCTCTCCGGAACCCCGGTACTCATCTGCCACCTGCCCCAGAACCAACGTCAATCCGACCGGAGCACTTTTGCGGTGCACAAGCCGTCGCGTTGACTTGACACACCCTATCCCCCT
>CAYOBK010000215.1:0-2215 GCA_964402275.1 uncultured Bauldia sp. | reverse complement strand
CATCGGCGACGCGCCGGATCTCGTGCTTTCCGGCATCAATGCCGGGCAGAACACCGCCGACGACGTCACTTATTCGGGCACCGTCGCGGGCGCGATCGAAGGGACCCTGATCGGCATCCCGTCGATCGCCTTCAGCCTCGTGCTCGACTACGATCATGACGGACCGCCGCATTGGGACACGGCCGAGAAGTTCGCGCCCGAGGTGATCCGCAAGCTCCTCGATTTCGGCTTTCCCGAAGCGGTGCTCTACAACGTCAATTTCCCCGACCTGCCGCCGGACAAGGTCACCGGCATCGACGCCACCAAGCAGGGCCGCCTGATCCACAGCCTTTTCATCGACGAGCGCATCGATCCGCGCGGCATGAAATATTACTGGCTCGGCTACCGCCGCCCGCGCAGCGAGCGGGTGCCGGGCACGGACTTGCACGCGGTCGAATCTGGCGCCGTATCCGTCACGCCGCTCCGCCTCGATCTCACCGATCACGAGCTCGCCAAGCGGCTCGAGCGGCATCTGGCCGGATCGACGCCCAGCCGGATCGCGGGATGAACAACCAGGCGCCCGCTCCGATTACCCTCGAGGACATCGAGCGCGATCGGATCGTGGTCGCCGATTTCCTCCTCCGCCTCCGGCAGAAGGGGGTGACCGACCGGCGCATCCTTGCCGCGATGGAAGCCGTGCCGCGGCGGCTGTTCGTCCCTCACGAGGCCCGCGACACCGCCTATCTCGAGCGGGCCTTGCCGATCGAATGCGGGCAGACGATCAGCGCGCCCGACCTCGTCGCGATGATGACCCAGGCGCTAGAGTGCCGGGCGGACCATCGGGTGCTCGAGATCGGCACCGGCAGCGGCTACCAGGCGGCGATCCTCAGCCACCTTGCCAAGCACGTCTATACGATCGACCGCTTCCGGACGCTGATCGACCTTGCCGAACTCCGGTTCTCGACGCTGCGGATCGGCAACATCACCGCGCTTGTCGGCGACGGCACGCTTGGCTGGCCGGCCAACGCGACGTTCGAGCGGATCGTTATCACCGCCGCGACGGAGAAGGTGCCGGAGGCTCTGTTCGAGCAGTTGAAGGCAGACGGCATTCTGGTGGCGCCGGTGGGCCCCCCGGACAGCGTCCAGGAGCTGATGCGGTTCCACAAGACCAGGAGCGGCATCTCGGAGGCCGCGCTGGCCGCGGTCCGGTTCGTGCCGCTGATTCCGGGCAAGGCAGCGCGCCTTTAAGGCTTTCTCAACGTTACCGGGCCATTTTCCGGCACTGTGTGTGTGCGTAGCGAGTAGCCAGAAATGTCCAGTTCCGCCGCCGTTTCTCCCGGGCTTCGTATTGCGTACCAGGTAGCCGCGGTGGCGGTTCTGGCTGCTCTGGCAGCGGGTTGCACCAGTGCACGCTTCGACCGGCCGGACGGGTCGAATACAACCGGTGCGGTAGCGCCGCAGCAGGTCTACAATCAGCCAGTGCCGCCCGCTTTGGTCGGCGGCGGTGTTCAGGCCTATCAGCCGATCACGCCGTACCAGCAGCCGACGCAGCAATACGGCACTCAATCCAACAATGTGGCCGGGCAGCCGATCACCACGGCTGCATTGCCACCTGCCGCGGCGCCGGCTGCCACTCCCGCCGCCGCGGCAACCCCGCAGCAGCATGGCGCCGCGGTCACGGTCGCTGCCGGCGACACGCTCTATTCGATGTCGCGCGCCTACGGCGTTTCGGTCGCGGCAATCGCCGCGGCGAACGGCCTGACGCAGTCCTCGATGCTCTCGGTTGGCCAGCGGCTCTTCATTCCGGGCGTCGGCACCCAGGCCGCGCTCGCCGCGCCTTCGGCCCCTCTCGGTGTCCTGCCGGCCAACGGCGTCGTTGCGCCGGTGCCGGCGTCAACGACGGCCGCTCCCGCGTCTGGCGTCCACATCGTCCAAATGGGCGAGACCGTCTACAGCATCTCGCGGCTCTACGGCGTGACCCCGACCCAGCTCGCCGCCGCCAACAACATGAATTCGATCGAACTGATCCAGGTCGGCCAACGGCTCGTGTTACCCGGCGCAGTCGCCGCCCAGCCCGCCGCGACGGCGACGCCTCCGGCGCCTGCGGCCAATCTCGCGGCCCAGCCCGCACAGCAGGTTGCCGCCATCCCAAACAACGCCGTCCAGCCTTCGACCACGGGTACGCAATTCCTGTGGCCGATCGACGGCAGCCGCAGCGTCCTTTCCGATTTCGGCG